>NZ_JAMYVF010000009.1:0-243502 GCF_040323735.1 Mesorhizobium sp. M0029 | reverse complement strand
GTCATGGTGGCGTTCCTTCGCGGGAATCAGGTGACGTGAACAATCACCAGCCTGCCGTGACCGCCCCCTCTCAGCGAATTTGCAGAACTCTCAGCACACTACCGGGGAGATTGGCAGCTCCAACGCTTCACCCCTTCTGCGCCGTGCCGTCCAGATACTGCGTCAGCGCGCAGACCAGATGATAGAAGATGCTGGCCGGCACATCGCTCGCCAGCGAGCGGCCGCGTTCGTCGATGCGGTCGATCCACAGGCCGAGCGGCGCCGGGTCGATGTGCCAGCGGAACAGGCGGCCGACGCGCGCTTCGATCTCCGGTTTGAGGTCGGGGCCACCTGAACCGTCAAGCGCAATCGCCGCCTTGATCGCTTCCGCCTGCGGCCAGCTGCGCGATACAAGGTCGAGCGGCAGGCCCTGCCGGGAGACCGCACCGTAGGCAAGGCCGGTGGCGCGGTTGAGGCCGTTGGCGATGGCCGAGGCGTAGAGCTTGCGGGCAAAATTGCTCAACTCGCCCTGACCGCTGCGGGCGACGAAATCGGTGAGCAGCGAGGTCCATTCGAAATGATGGCCGGGCTCGGTCCATGTGCCCTTCTCGCCGGCGGCCGGCTTCCACCCGGCGTCGAAATATTCGCCCAGCGTCCAGCTCTCGGCATCGAAGAAATGACTGCGGAAAAGGTCGATGATGCGCGCGGCGCGGCGCAGATAGGTCCGGTCGCCGGTCGCCTCATACCAGGCGAGGAAGGCCTCGAGCAGATGCATATGCGGGTTGGAGCGCCGCTCGCCCTCGCCGTCCGACGTCTCGAGGAAGCCGGTCATGCGGCTGTCCTCGAGATGCGCGTCGAGGAACACGAAGGTCTCCTGGCCCAGCCGCAGCGCATCCGGATTGCCGCACATATGCGCATGCGCCAGCGCCAGCAGCACGCAGGAATGGTCGTAGGCATCCTCGGTTGGGTCGGCGACGGAGCCGTCGACATTGAGCGTGCGCACCCAGCCGCCCCGGTCCGTGCGGCCCTTGCCGGCCATGAAGGCGATGCCATGGGAGATCAGGCGATCGGCTGGACCGTCCCAGCCGCGGGCCTTGGCAACGGCGAAGGCGTAGACTTGCCTCGCCGTCGTGCGCATGCGCTTGGGCTTCAACAGCGCCTCGCCGTCGAAGCCGAGCGCCTCGTGGAAGCCGCCATGACGCTCATCGACGCCTGAAGTCGACCACAGCGGCAAGGTCTCCTCGAACAGCCAGTGATGCACGCGCCGACGCCAGGCGCCGCTCTCGATGACGCGGTCGTGTGCCGGCGTAAACCTGGTTTCCAGCCGTCCCGATTTCTCCAGCTGCTCGACGATCTTCTTGACGTGCTGGCTGTGGCTGACCGGCGCGACGAAGGTGGCGTCCGCCGTCGAGACGATGGCGACGTCCTTCATGCCGATCGCCGACAAAAGCCGGCCGTCGCTTCTGATGTAGGAGTTCTCGCAATCGATGGCGACGACATCGCCGACGACGACATTGCCATTGGCATCAGCAGGGCCGACATCGAGCAGCGACTGCCAGGAGCCGAGGTCGTTCCAGCGAAAGCCGGCCGGCACCATGACGATGTCCTTGGCCCGCTCCATGATGGCGTAGTCGATCGAGTTCGACGGGATGGCGGCGTAGAGGTCGAGCGGCATATAGAGGCCGGACAGATCCGAAGTCGCTGCCTTGTAGGCCGCTTCGGTGGCCTGCCAGATGTCGGGCTGGAAGGCCGCAAATGCGTCGCGCATGGCGCCGGCGCGAAACAGGAAAATGCCGGTGTTCCAGTAGAAGGTGCCCGCACTGAGATAGCTCTGCGCAGTGGCGAGGTCGGGCTTTTCGACGAAGCGCGACACGTCGAAGACGCCGCCGCTTTCGGCTGCGACTTCGATATACCCATAGCCGGTCTCGGGCTGCGTCGGCTTGATGCCGAACACCACCAGACGGTCGGCAAGCGCTGCCTGGCTACCCGCCTCGACGCTCTGCCAGAACTGCCTGGGGGTGGCGATTTCGTGGTCGGACGGAACCACCAGAACCAGGCTGTCGCCGAATTCAGAAAGCGTGCGCAGCGCGGCCAGCGCCACGGCGGCAGCCGTGTTGCGCCCGGTCGGCTCGAACAGCGGGCCACCGCCGGCGAGGTCGAGTCCGGCAAGGTCGGCATGCACGCGCTCGGCATGGCGCTCGGCGGCGATCAGGAAGATCGGCGTTTCGCCCTCCGGCCGCGCCGTCAGCCGGCGCAGTGTCTTGGCCAGCATCGAGCCGTCGCCGGAAAGATCGTGGAACTGTTTCGGGTTGTCCTCGCGCGACAGCGGCCACAGCCGCGAACCGACACCGCCGCTCATGACAAAACTGACGATGCGCTCGGTCATGAAAGGTCCAATCAGAACGTCTGGTTGTAAGCGCCGACTTCGGGGCTGCGGCGCAGCACGGCGTCGACCGCCTCGAACATCTGCCGGCGGCGGTCGGACGATACCGGGCTTTCGACAACCACGACAAGCTCCGGCTTGTTCGACGACGCCCGTACCAGGCCCCAGGTGCCATCTTCGGCCACGATGCGCACGCCGTTGACGGTGATCAGGTCAGCGATCTTCTGGCCGGCAAAAGCCTTGCCGGCGCGCTGCATCGCCTGGAAGTCCGCCACCACCCGATCGACCACGCCGTATTTCACGTCATCGGCGCAATGCGGCGACATGGTCGGCGTGCCGAAGGTCAGCGGCAGCGCGCGATAGAGATCGGCCATCGAACTTGTGGGGTTGCGGACGAGCATCTCACATATGGCTATTGCCGTGATGAGACCGTCATCATAGCCGCGGCCGATCGGCGGATTGAAGAAGAAATGGCCCGACTTCTCGAAGCCGGCGACGGCGCCAAGCTCGGCGACGCGGCGCTTTATGTAGGAATGACCGGTCTTCCAATAATCGGTGACGGCGCCATTGGCTTGGAGCACGCTGTCGGTGTTGAACAGGCCGGTCGACTTGACGTCGACGACGAAGGTCGAGCCGGGATATTGGGTTGATATGTCCCGCGCGAGCATGACGCCGACCTTGTCGGCAAAAATCTCGTTGCCCTCATTGTCGACCACGCCGCAACGGTCGCCGTCGCCATCGAAACCCAGGCCGACATGGGCACCTGTTTCCAGCACTTTGTCCCTGATGGCATGCAGCATCTGCATGTCTTCCGGGTTCGGGTTATAGCGCGGAAAACTGTGGTCGAGCTCGACATCGAGCGGGATCACCTCGCAACCGATGCGCTCCAGCGCCTGTGGCGCGAAGGCGCCGGCAGTGCCGTTGCCGCAAGCGGCCACAACCCTGAGCTTGCGCGCGATGTGCTTGCCGCCGACCAGATCGTCGAGATAGGTCTCGCGAAAACCGGCGACGAATTCGTAAGAGCCGCCGCCGGCGAGATCGAAGTCGCTCGACAGCACGATCTGTTTCAGTGCGCTCATCTCCTCCGGTCCGAAGGTGAGCGGCCTCGCCGCACCCATCTTGACTCCGGTCCAGCCATTCTCGTTGTGCGACGCCGTGACCATGGCGACGGATGGCACGTCGAGCGCGAACTGGGCGAAGTAGGCCATGGGCGACAGCGCCAGGCCAATGTCTTTCACCTTTGCGCCCGCAGCCATCAGGCCGGAAACCAGCGCCAGCTTGATGGCAAGCGAATAGGAGCGGAAATCATGCCCGGTGACGATGTCGGGACCCGCGCCAAGACGGCGGATCAAGGTGCCCAGGCCCATGCCCAACGCTTGGACGCCGATCAGGTTCAGGTCCGGCCGTTGCGCGGAGCCGGCATGGCCAAACCACCAGCGCGCGTCGTATTCGCGAAAGCCGGACGCCTTGATCAGCGCTTCGGTTTCGAATTCGAAACTGTTGGACCGGGCGTCGCCTACGATTTTCAGGGACAAGGCAGCAGAGCTCCAGATGGCGAAAGCACGATTTATCGAGGCTGCGACTTAGCACACAAGGCTTTAAGCCGGGTTTATCCCGGGAGGGAAAGCCAAGCTTTGCGGCAATGCCCAACGAAAGCCAACGAAATGCGACAGAAGCGCTGCCATTGCCGCTTGCAGGAACGGTATGCGGCGGCTATAAGCCCGCGGTCTGGTCACGGAGTGTAGCGCAGCCTGGTAGCGCACCTCGTTCGGGACGAGGGGGTCGCAGGTTCAAATCCTGCCACTCCGACCAGAAAAAACAGACACTTAGGTGTTTGTTCTCCCGACCCACAAGATAGCTTGATGCAAACCGGCCGCGTCGGCGTTCGCTGTCAGCATGGTGTTTTGACGCGACAACCATCCGCGCTACCTCGATAATAGGAATGCCGCCGAGACAGCGGCCGGAACGAGGTTTGCGGAAGATGAATTTGTTTATTTCAAGCGCAGGCCGGCTGTCAGCGATGCTTGTTCTTTTCCTGATGGCAGGCTGCTCATCGCTGGGCAGCGCGGTCAACCCGGCGAAATACGACCGCATGACATGCGCCGAGCTCAATAATGCGGTGGGCGATACCGCGCGCGAAATCTCGCAGACCGCCATCACCCGCGGCAAGGTCACCAACACCAGCGTGCCGAACTGGCTGCTCGGCGGGGCACGCGTCAAGAGCGCCGTCGCCAACCGCGAGACGGCCAGGATCGAACGGCTGAAAGAGCGCGAGGCGGCCATTGTCGCCACGAGGACCAGCCGATGCCCCAGGTCAGCGGGCTGAGCGATTCGGCCCTGCCCTGTTGATTAACCTCACGCTACTATCTCAAGCACTCAACCGGAACCGGGTCACATCGATCGCCGCAGCCATCAGCGTCTGCGTGTAGGCCGCCTTCGGGTCGCTGAAGATCTCTTCCGTCGGCCCTTCCTCGACGATCTTGCCCTGCCTCATGACGATGATGTAGTCGGCCATGGCGCGCACCACGGAGAGATCGTGGCTGATGAAGAGGTAGGACAGTTCGTGGTCGGCCTGCAGCTTGCGCAGCAATTCGACGATCTGCTTCTGCACCGAGCGGTCGAGCGCCGAAGTCGGCTCGTCCAGCACCACCAGTTTGGGCTTCAGGATCACGGCACGCGCGATGGCGATGCGCTGGCGCTGGCCGCCGGAGAATTCGTGCGGGTAGCGGTTGCGTGCGTTGGGGTCGAGGCCGACCTCGAGCAAGGCCTCGACGGCGCGCTGATCGCGTTGCTTACCTGACAGGTTCGGCTCATGCACCAGAAGCCCTTCGGTGATGATCTGGCCGACGGTCATGCGCGGCGACAGCGAGCCGAACGGATCCTGGAAGACGAGTTGCATCTCACGTCGCAGCGGCCGCATCGCCTGGCGGTCGGCGGTGGAGATGTCGCGGTCGCCGAAGCGGATGACACCGTCGCTGGGCAACAGGCGCAGAAGTGCGCGGCCGAGCGTCGATTTTCCCGAACCGGACTCGCCGACGATACCGATGGTCTGGTTGCGCTTCAGCCGGATCGAAATGTGATCGACGGCGCGTAGCAGCAGCGGTTCGCCGGCAAGGAAGCCGCCGCCGATCTTGAAGGTCACTTCGACATTGCGGCCCTCCAGCAGCACCGGAGCGCTGGGCGGCGGCGCCGCCTTGGTGCCGGTCGGTTCGGCGGCCAGCAGCATTTTGGTATAGGCATGCTGCGGGTTGGCGAAAAGTGCTTCCGCCTCGCCTTCCTCGACCACCTCGCCATAGCGCATGACATAGACGCGGTCGGCAAAGCGCCGGACGATGCCGAGATCGTGGGTGATGAAGACGATGGCCATGCCGAGCTTGCGCTGCAATTCGGCGAGCAGCACCAGGATCTGCGCCTGGATGGTGACGTCGAGCGCCGTCGTCGGCTCGTCGGCGATCAGGATGTCGGGGTCGTTGGCCAATGCCATGGCGATCATGACGCGCTGGCGCTGGCCACCCGACATTTCGTGCGGATAGGATTTCATCCGCCGCTCGGGATCGGGGATATGCACCAGCCTGAGCAACTTGAGCGCCTCGTTCCGTGCCTCGGCTGCGTTCAGCCCGCGGTGCTTGCGAATCGGTTCGATAAGCTGGTTGCCGATCGAATAGAGTGGATCGAGCGAGGTCATCGGCTCCTGGAAGATCATGCTGATCTTGGCGCCGCGCACCTTGTTGAGGTCGGGCTTGCTCATGGTCAAAAGGTTGCGGCCGCGATAATCGACGTGACCCGTCGCCTCGCCATTGGACGCCAGCAGGCTCATCGCCGCCATCATGGTCTGGCTCTTGCCGGATCCGGATTCGCCGACCACGGCAACGGTTTCCCCTGCCTTGACGTGGATGTTGATGCCCTTGACCGCTTCGACCGCGCCGTCGAGCGTGCGGAAGCGGACGCGAAGGTCCTTGACGCTGAGGATCGTTTCGGGCGTTTCCATCGCAACGGTCCCCATCTTATCGGTCCCCATCTTTATCGGTCCCATCTTCATCGGTCTCTCGGATCGAGCGCGTCGCGCAGGCCGTCGCCGACGAAGTTCAGCGCAAACAGCGTCGACACGAGGAAGAAGGCGGGGAACAAAAGCAGCCAGTTGGCGGTGCCGATGTTCTTGGCGCCGACGGAGATGAGCACGCCCCAGCTGGTCATCGGTTCCTGCACGCCAAGGCCGAGGAAGGACAGAAAGCTTTCCAGGATGATGACCTGCGGCACCAGCAGCGTCATGTAGATCACTACTGGTCCGAGCAGATTGGGGATGACATGGCGCAGCAGGATGCCGCGCTGGCCGACGCCCATGGCTTCGGCCGCCTGGACATACTCCTGCCGCCGGATCGACAGCGCCTGGCCGCGCACGATGCGCGCCATGTCGAGCCACAGCACCGCTCCCACCGCCAGGAACATCAGCACGAAGTTGCGGCCGAAGAACACCACCAGCATGATGACAAAGAAAATGAAGGGCAAGGAATAGAGCACGTCGACGATGCGCATCATCACCTCGTCGATCTTGCCGCCGGAAAAGCCGGACGCCGCCCCGTAGAGGACGCCGATGACCACCGCGACAATGCCGGCAAGCAGGCCGATGGCCAGCGAGATGCGCCCTGCCATCAGCGTTCGCGAGAGAAGATCGCGACCGGTGTTGTCGGTGCCGAACAGGAAGTACTGCTGTTTGACCGACGCAGTCATAGTCAATTCGAGCCCGTCGGCCGATTTGCTCTCTATCTTGGTATCGTCGAAGGCATCGGAGCGGTCGAGATAGCGGATGTTGCGGTCGTCGATCGGTTTGGTCGAGGTGACGGTGACGGTGACGCGACTGCCCTCCAGTTTCCACTCCTTGATGTCGACGCGCATGCGCTTGATGGCATCCTTGAGCGCCGTCTCGATCATGTCCGGCTTCGGATAGGCTGAAAAGCTTGGTGGCGTGCGCACATAGTCGGCATAGATGGTGGTGTACTGATGCGGCACGAACCAGGGGCCGAAGATGCTGATGACGCCAATGAAGGCCAAATAATAGAGGCTGAACATGGCGGCGCGGTTGGCTTTGAGGCGCGCCCATGCGTCGCCCCAGAGCGAGCGGCCGACGACGGCCGGCGGAGCGGCGGCGGCTGTGATGTCGGTCATAGCGCACCCTCAGTCATAGCGCACCCTCGGGTCGACGACCGCGTACATGACGTCGACGATCAGGTTGAAGACGATGGTGAAGAGCGCGATCACCACCACGGTCCCCATCACCAGCGTGTAGTCGCGGTTGAGCGCGGCATCGACGAAATAGCGGCCGACACCGGGAATGGAGAAGATGGTCTCGACGATGACCGAACCGGTGAGCAGCGCCGCGGCTGCCGGGCCGGTGAAGGAAACGATCGGCAGGATGGCGCCGCGCAGCGCGTGCTTGACCACCACCGACCAGTCGGAGAGGCCGAGCGCACGCGCCGTTCGGATATGATGCGAACGCAAGCTCTCGATCATCGACCCGCGCATCAGGCGGGCAACGATGGCGATCTGCGGCAAGGCCAGCGTCAGCACCGGGCCGATCTTGTTGATCAATGCGCCATCACCCCAGCCGCCGATCGGCAACAGCTTCCAGGTCAATCCGAACACCAGCTGAATCACAGGAGCGATGACGAAGGTGGGGATAGTGCTGCCGGCGGTCGCCAGCGCAATCACCGTATAGTCGCCAAGCTTGTTCTGGTTGAGCGCGGCGATGGTGCCGAGCACCGAACCAAGCAGCAGCGCCAGGATCAGCGCCGAGGTGCCGAGCTGGACCGATATCGGCAGCCCCTTGGCAAACAGTTCGGTGACGGTGAAGTCAGGCAAATTGTAGCTCGGCCCGAAATTGCCGCGCAGAAGATTGCCGAGATAGTGGGCATATTGCAGCCAGAGCGGATCGTCGAGGCCGAACTGTGCTTCCAGATTGGCCCTGATCTCGGGACTGAGGCCCCGCTCCTGATTGAAGGGGCCGCCCGGTGCGACGCGTATCAGGAAGAACGCCATGGTCACGATGACGAACAGCGTCGGAATGGCGGTCAGAAGCCGCCGTAAGATGTATCGCAGCATCGGCGCCCCGCTTCGGCCAGAGCGACATACGTCCATGCGGACGCATTGCCACGCTCCGGCGCCAAATCTTCGCATCGGGCTTGCCGAAAATCGACCACGACTTTCGGACCGGTGCGATGACCGACCAGTCCGCCGGCCCAAATGGGGGCGCGGCGGTCCAGTCAAGGATGATTATCAGTCCTTGGAGACGAAGCGGGACGGATGGATGTCCATCACATTGTCATCGAAGCCATGCAGCTTCGAGGAAACGATATCGTGGAAGCTGTAGTAGAGAAGCGGAATGTTGCCGACGTCATCGACAAGGATGCGCTCGGCCTCAGTGAGGTCCTTCATGCGCTCTTCCGGCTTGCCGCCGGCAGCCGCGGCCTTGTCCATGGCCGCCTCATATGCCGGGCTGACGTAGTTCGAATAGTTGTTGCCGCTGGCCTTGCGGGTGATTCCGAGGAAGGTCTCGGGATCCTTGTAGTCGGCGATCCAGGCGGCACGCGCCACGTCGTAGTTGCCCTTCTGCTCGAGGAAGGAATAGTGGGTCTTGGTATCGGTGTTGAGCAGCGTGATCTCGACGCCAAGCGGCTTCAACTGTTCCTGGATGGCAACCGCGGTGTTCTTGTGGTTTTCCGAGGTGTTGTAGCGGATCTCCATCTTCAGCGGATGCTCGGGCGTATAGCCGAGTTTCTCAAGGATCTTCTTGGCGGCGTCCTCGCGGTCGATCTGCGGCATGTCGGCGTATTTGGCCATTGCCGGCGTGTAGCCGGCGATGCCCGGAGGCACCATCGAATAGCCGGGCAGCATGGAATTCTGCCAGACCTTTTCGGCCAGGAAGTCGCGGTCGATAGCCATCGAGATGGCGTTGCGCAGCTCGACATTGTCCCAGGGCGCCTTGTCGGTCTTGATCGCGTAATAATAGGTGCCGAGATACGGTCCGACGCGGACCTGATCGCCGAACTTGGTCTTGAGGTCAGCGAGCTGTTCGGTCGGCAGGTCGCCGTAGCTGTCGAGTTCGCCTGCCTCGAAGCGCTTCATCGCCGAAGAGCGGTCTTCGGTCGGGATGTAGTTGACGACGTCCATCTTGACGGTCGCGGCATCCCAGAATTTCGGATTCTTGACCAGCTTCATGTGGTCGTTGGGAATCCACTCGGCCAATGTATAGGCGCCGTTCGAAACGAGATTGCCCGCCTTGATCCAGTCGGCGCCGAGCTTGTCGATCGAGGCCTTGTTGACCGGATAGGTAGCTTGGTGGGTCAGCATCTCCAGGAAGTATGGCGTCGGCGCCTTCAGCGTCACTTCCAGGGTGTTGGCGTCGATCGCCTTGACGCCCATGTCCTCGGGCTTGCCTTTCTTGGTGTTGACTTCCTCGGCGTTCTTCACGGGATAGAGCATGGAAGCGTATTCAGCGGCGGTCGCCGGATCCTCCAGCCTACGGAAGGAATAGACGAAGTCGTCCGCCGTCACCGGGCTGCCATCCGACCACAAGCCGTCCTTGCGCAGCTTGAAGGTGTAGACGGTGCCGTCATCAGATACCGTCCAGCTTTCGGCGGCGCCCGGGATGAGGTTCGTCTTCTGATCGTGCATGACCAGTCCCTGGAACAGGTCGCGTATGATATCGGCTTCGTAGACGGTCGAGGTCTTGTGCGGATCGACCGTCTCCGCTTCGGCGGCGCTGCCTCTGTTATAGACGGTCTCGGCAAGGGCCGGCGTCAGGAACGTGCCTGCGGCAAAGGTCATGGTCGCGGCGACAAGCGTCGCCTTCAGCATATTTTTCAGCATGAAGTCTCTCCCTGTGGCGCTGCCCATCGGCTGCGCCTTACGAGTGTTGACGCCCCGGAACCGATTTCTGGCCCCTTCGAGCGCGCCGCCGGTTCCCGTTCCGGCAGCTGGTGGCAGGAGACTAGACAGACGGAAATATTATTTCAACCGAGTCTTGCTTGACGCTAAGTGAGCATCCTCACCCTAAACCAGCCATAGCTAATCTATATTACCAGGTTCAATTGGGTGCAGCTTGCGGTTGTCCTGTATTTTGCGTTTTGCCCTCAGCAGTTGTCATTAGCGCAACCATCTGGAAACATTCCAGGAATGCCGTTCGTGGCCAAGCTCGACGAAAGTACCGAAGAAGCCCGAAAATGAAAACCATGGCGCCGGTGGCGTTGCACGGATCACTCGGCACGGTTGCATGCGGACACGATCTTTGTTGACGCCGGACGGCGTCCCTGAAAGATCAGCCTACCTTGCCGACAAACCAGCCCAAGGCCGGCAGCAACAGCCCCTCCTCCTGCAGGACGGCACCGCCACCCTGAGCGATCGTCTCGACAGGCTGGAGATCCGGCGGCAGCCGCCAGTCGGCCGGCTTGTCGGCGAAATTGAAGACGCAGAGCAATATCGCGTCCTCACCCTGCCGGATGAAGGCAAGGACATCGCCGTCGGCATCAAGAAAGCGGATCGGGCCCTTGACCAGCGCCAGATGCGCCTTGCGCAAGGCGAGCATCGTCCGGTAGCCGGCGAGCACGGACTTGTCGTCGGCGTTCTGGATATCGACCGCCCGAGCGCGGTGGCTTTCCGGCACCGGCAGCCAGGGTTTTCCCGAGGAAAAACCGGCATTGTCGGCGCCCGCTTCCCAGACCATCGGTGTGCGGCAGCCGTCCCTGCCCTTTACCCCCGGCCAGAAACGGATGCCGACGGGATCGCGCAGATCCTCGAAGGTCAGTTCCGCCTCCTCCAGCCCAAGCTCTTCGCCTTGGTAGAGACAGATCGAGCCCCGCAGGCAGGAGAGCAAAGCGATAGCGAATGTCGCCACCGCATCTGGATCGCCGCCCGGCCGCGTCCAGCGGCTGACATGGCGCACGACATCATGGTTGGAGAACGCCCAGCAGACCCAGCCGTCGGCGACAGCTGCCTCGAAGGCCTCGACGCAGCCGCGCACATGGGCGGCTGAGAATTGCTGACCGAGCAGGTCGAAGGTGTAGCACATGTTGAGCTTGTCGCCGCCGGATGTGTAGGCGGCCAGCGTCTGCAGCGAACGGCCTTCGTCGCCGACCTCGCCGACACTGGCGCGGCCGTCATATTCGTCGAGCAAAGCGCGGAAGCGCCTGAGGAAACCGAGGTTTTCCGGTTGCGTCTTGTCAAACAGATGCTCCTGGAAGAGATAGGTGTTGGTTTCGCCATTGGTGCCGGCGACGCTCGACGCCAGCGGCGGATTGCTGCGCAGCCAGCGGTCGTGGACATAGTAGTTGACCGTATCCAGGCGGAAGCCGTCGACGCCGCGCTCGAGCCAGAACCGCACCGTCTGCAACAACGCGTCTTGAACCTCAGGATTGTGGAAGTTGAGGTCCGGCTGCGAGGCGAGGAAATTGTGCATGTAGTATTGCCGGCGGGTCGCGTCCCACTCCCAGGCCGGGCCGCCGAAGACCGACAGCCAGTTGTTGGGCGCGTTGCCGTCCGGCCTGGTGTCGGCCCAGACATACCAGTCAGCCTTGGGATTATCCTTGCTGGCACGGCTCTCTACAAACCATTCGTGCTTGTCGGAGGAGTGCGACAACACCTGATCGATGATCACCTTCAGGCCGAGCCTGTGCGCCTCGGCAACCAGCGCGTCAAAGTCGTCGAGCGTGCCGAACATCGGATCGACCGCCTGATAGTCGGAGACGTCGTAGCCCATATCGGCCATTGGCGATTTGAAGAAGGGCGACAGCCAGACGGCGTCGACGCCGAGCGAGGCGACGTGCGCCAGCCGTGAGGTGATGCCTGAGAGGTCGCCGCTGCCGTCGCCGGTGGTGTCCTGGAAGGAGCGAGGATAGATCTGGTAGATGACGCAGCCGCGCCACCAGTCGGCGCTCTGTTCGGGTCCCGGCTGGGCATTGTCGTCGGCCATCACGGACCCTTCCTGGCGCGGGCCTTTGCGGTCCGGCGCTCGATCATGAAGCTGACACTGCGGCCGGGCAGCGGCCACGCGAGGTCGACCGCTTGCGCTTGAACAGCCGGCTGCCATTCAAACCCTTGCCGCGCGGGCAGCGTGAAGACGCATTGGCGGCGATCGCCATTGACGATCACAGCCAGGCGGCCTTCGCCGCCATCGCCGAGCAGCATGACGAGGCGATGGCGCGAGCCATCGTTCCAGTCGGCTTCGCTGAGCGGCGCGCCGGTCTCGGTCAGCCAGGCGACGTCGGGCGTTTCAGAACCGGCCGGCGGCTCTCCGGTCAGGAAGCGCGTATCGGAAAGCGCCGGCACCGCGCCGCGCAGAGCTGCGAGCGCGGACACATGGGCTTCCAGCCCGACGTCGCGCCCGGCCCAGTCGAGCCAGGTGATGGCGTTGTCCTGCGCATAGGCGTTGTTGTTGCCCCCTTGCGTGCGGCCGAACTCATCGCCCGCCGTCAGCATGATGGTGCCGCGCGAGGCAAACAGAGTGGCGAGCAGCGCGAAGCGATCATGGGAACGGGCCTCGGCAATCGCCTTGTCCGAGGTTTCGCCCTCGACGCCGTTGTTCCAGGACAGGTTCTCATTGTGGCCGTCGCGGTTCTTCTCGCCATTGGCCTGGTTGTGTTTGGCTTCATAGGCGACGATATCGGCCAGCGTCATGCCATCGTGTGCGGCGATGAAGTTGACCGTGCGGCTGGCGGATTGGCCCTCCCTGCCGAACACATCGGAGGAGCCGGCGAGCCTTGTCGCCAGCGCACCGACCGCGCCGGCATCGCCGCGCCAGAAGCGCCTGACGTCGTCGCGGTAGCGGTCGTTCCATTCGAGGTAAGGCGGCCGGAAATTGCCGAGCTGATAGCCATTCGGGCCGATGTCCCACGGCTCGGCAATCAGCACCCTGTCGGCAAGCATGGGATCGGTTGCGATGGTCTCGAGCAACGGAGCCGCCGGATCGAATACGCCAGCGACGCGGCCGAGGACCGGCGTCAGGTCGAAGCGGAAACCGTCGACGCCGGCATGGCGGACGAAATGGCGCAGCGTGTCGAGTACCATGTCGCGAACGACCGGATGGTCGCAGGCAATGGTATTGCCGGTGCCGGTATCGTTGGCCAACCTGCCGTCCGGCTCGCTGCGGTAGTAGGCTTGATTGTCGAGGCCGCGCAGCGACAGCGTCGGCCCGAGCCGGTCACTTTCGCCGGTATGATTGAAGACGAGATCGAGGATGGTGCCAATGCCAACCCTGCGCAGCACCCCCACAGTATCGCGCAACTCGGCGAGGCCGCCCGGCGCCAGCCGCGGATCGAGCGCCATGAAGGTGACTGGGTTGTAGCCCCATGCGTTGCTGAGGCCGAGCGGCGGTAGATGGCGCTCATCGATCCATGCCGTCACGGGCATTAGCTCAACGGCGGAGACGCCGATCTTTCTGAGGTGTTCGAGGATGGCCGGATGCGCAAGTGCCGCAATGGTGCCGCGCTGCGCTTGGGGCACGTCCGGATGCAGTCTGGTGAAGGAACGGACATTGAGTTCGTAGATCAGACCGCCCGGCTGGAACAAAGGCGCCTTGGCCGGCAGCGGCTTGGGCAGCGCGCGGGCGACGGTCTTCGGCATCAGCGGCGCGGTATCGGTGCCTTCGTTGCGCCGGGCGGCAAGCCGCCAACGATGCTGGTAGGGCCGGTCTATCTCGACAGCGTAGGGATCGGTCAGCAGCTTGTCGGGATCGAACCACAGGCCTCGTTCGGGCGCATAGTCGCCATCGGCGCGCAAGCCGTAGCAGGTGCCGGCAGCGAGGCCGGCGACGAACAGCGCATAGACGCCCTCTCCTTCCGGCTGGAGTTCGAGCCGGTCGATTTCACGGGCGCCGGTGACGTCGAAGATCGACACCCACAGGCGCCGCGCGGATGACGACCAGGCGGCGAAGCGGATGCCTTCGGGAGTGACGGTTGCGCCGAGCTGGGTCATCGGCGCATCCTCCACCCTCCCCCTTGTGGGGAGGGTCGCGAACGAAGTGAGCGGGGTGGGGGTCGGCGCGGGGAAAGCGCTTTACGAGCACCCCCACCCCGATCCGCTGCGCGGATCGACCCTCCCCACAAGGGGGAGGGTAAAGACGTCACCACCCTCAAGTAATCACGCTCGGCTTGTTGCGCCCGGTGTGGCTCTTGATCCCGGCGATATCATCGGCAGCCGCGATCAGCTCGGCGAGCGCCTCTTGCGTGCCGAGGTCATGCCGCGCTCTGTCCGGCTCGTAGCGCTCGATGTAGACGCGCAGCGTAGCACCCGACGTGCCGGTGCCGGACAAACGAAACACGACACGCGAGCCGCCTTCGAACAGGATGCGGATGCCCTGGTTCTTGCTCACCGAACCGTCGACGGGATCGTGATAGGCGAAGTCGTCGGCATTGGCGATCTTCAGGCCGCGCACGCTGGTGCCGGGCAGCGAGGTCAGCTTGGCGCGGAGTTCATCGACCAGGGCGTTGGCGCGCTCGGTTTCGACCTCCTCATAGTCATGACGTGAATAGTAATTGCGGCCGTAGGTCGCCCAATGTTCGGTGACGACGTCCTTGCAGCTTTCGCCGCGCACGGCCAGGATGTTCAGCCACAACAGCACCGCCCACAGCCCGTCCTTTTCACGGACATGGTTCGAGCCGGTGCCGGCGCTTTCCTCGCCGCAGATCGTTGCCATGCCGGCATCGAGCAGATTGCCGAAGAACTTCCAACCGGTCGGCGTTTCGTAGATGCCGATGCCGAGCTGTTCGGCGACGCGGTCGGCAGCGCCGCTGGTCGGCATCGAGCGGGCGATGCCTTTGAGGCCGTCCTTGTAGCCCGGCGCGAATTGCGCATTGGCGGCAAGCATGGCCACCGAATCCGACGGGGTGACGAAAATGCCCTTGCCGATGATGAGATTGCGGTCACCGTCGCCGTCGGAAGCGGCGCCGAAATCGGGCGCATCCGGTCCCATCATCTCGTCATAGAGATGCTTGGCGTGGACCAGGTTCGGATCCGGGTGATGGCCGCCAAAATCCGGCAGCGGCTTGTAGTTGCGGCAGGTGCCATTCTCCGCGCCGAGCCGGCGCTCGAGGATTTCCTTGGCATACGGGCCGGTGACCGCATGCATGGCGTCGAAGCGCATGCGGAAGCCGTATTTGAAATTGGCGCGGATGGCGTCGAAGTCGAACAGGCTCTCCATCAATTCGGCATAGTCGGTGACCGGGTCGATAATCTCGACCGCCATGCCGCCGGCGGTCACCGTGCCGATCTTGTCGATGTCGATCTGGTCGATGTCGGCGGTCTTGAAGCTCGAAATCGTCTTGGTCTTTTCGAAGATCGCGTCGGTCAGCTTTTCCGGCGCCGGGCCGCCATTGCCGGCATTGTACTTGATGCCGAAATCCTCGTGCGGGCCGCCCGGATTGTGACTGGCCGACAGGATGATGCCGCCGAAGGTCTTGTATTTGCGGATGACATGCGACGCCGCCGGCGTCGACAATATGCCGCCCTGCCCGACCATCACCTTGCCGAAGCCGTTGGCCGCCGCCATGGCGATGGCCTTCTGGATGACCTCGCGGTTGTAGAAGCGGCCGTCGCCGCCGATCACCAGCGTCTTGCCCTCAAAGCCCTCCAGCGCGTCGAAGATCGACTGGATGAAGTTCTCGGCATAGTGCTCCTGCTGAAAGACAGGCACCTTCTTGCGCAGGCCGGACGTGCCGGGTTTCTGGTCGAGATAGGGTTTGGTGGCGACGGTCCGGATCATGCTTCAGGCAACCCTTTTCGAAAGCAGCAGGCGGTAGAGTTCAACGTATTTGTCGGCGCTCTTGTCCCAGGAGACATCGGCCTTCATGCCCTGGCGCTGGATCTGTTCCCAGACGGCCGGGCTCGAATGCGCATCGACCAGCCGGCGGATGGCGTGCAGCATGGCGCCGCCACTATTGGGCGCGAACTGGAAGCCGGTGGCGACACCGGCCGAGATCGCTGCTTCATTGGCGTCGATGATGGTGTCGGCAAGGCCGCCGGTGCGGGCGACGACGGGCACGCAGCCATAGCGTAGGCCGTAAAGCTGGGTCAGCCCGCAAGGCTCGAAGCGCGACGGGATGACGATGGCGTCGCAGCCGCCCTGCATGGTGTGGGAAAGCCCCTCGTCATAGCCGACGACGACGCCGACACGGCCGCGATGGCGGGCGGTGGCAGCCAGCAGCGCGCCTTCCAGGCCGGCGTCGCCTGAGCCGAGGATCGCCAGCCGCGCGCCGGTGGCGACGACGCCGTCGACCACAGCCGCCAGTATGTCCATGCCCTTCTGCCAGGTCAGCCGGCTGACGACGCAGACGATCGGACTGTCGTCGCGCTCGAGGCTGAAGCGGTCCTCGACAACCGCCCGGTTGGGAAGCCGAGCCTTGAGCGTCGCGGCGGAGTAGGCCGACACCAGATGCTTGTCGGTCTCCGGGTTCCAGATGTCGGTGTCGATGCCGTTGACGATGCCGTAGAGGTCGGAAGAGCGCATGTTGATCAGGCCGTCGAGGCCCATGCCGAATTCCGGCGAGCGGATTTCCTGGGCATAGGTGGGGCTCACCGTGGTGATCGCCCAGGCCGCCTGCAGGCCGGCCTTGAGGAAGCCGACGCCGCCATAGTATTCTACGCCGTCGAGCACCATCGCCGCGGCCGGCAAGCCGAGCTCGCCAAAAATGCCGGCGCCGAACTGACCCTGGAAGGCAAGGTTGTGAACCGTGATCAGCGACGGCACGCCGACCGCCTTGCCGTAGCGCATATAGGCCAGCGTCATCGCCGACTGCCAGTCATGGGCGTGGACGAGATCCGGCTGGTAGCCGGAAATGGCGCCGCCGGCGATATCGCCACCGACCTGGCTCAGCGCAGCAAAACGCCGCCAATTGTCGGGCCAATCGGCGCCGGCCGCATTGCCGTAAGGGCCGCCGGGACGATCGTAGAGATGCGGCGCGTCGAGCACGAACAGGTCGAGCCCGGCGATCTTGACGGCATGGACCGAAGCCTTGCCGCCCTGCAGCAGCGGGTATTGGTAGACAGCCTTCTTTTTCTTGAAGGCGTCCATCACCTGGGGAAAGCCGGGGATGAGCGTGCGCATGGTCACGCCCTTGGCGGCCAGCGCGATCGGCAATGCACCGGTCACATCGGCAAGTCCGCCGGTCTTGATCAGCGGGAATATCTCGGGCGTGACCGACAGAACCTGCATGCGTTTATGGTATCCCGTCTTACAGCTTCAGCTTGTCGATCATGTCCTGCGTGACCAGGCAGATGCCCTTTTCCGAGACCCGGAAACGCTTGGCGTCGAGAACAGGGTCTTCGCCAACCACCAGCCCTTCCGGTATCCTTACACCGTGGTCGATGACGACGCGCTTCAACTTTGCGTTCCGGCCGACATGAACGTCGGGCAGCATGACGACCTCTTCCAGCGTCGAATAGGAGTTGATGCGCGCCCCGGTGAAGATCAAGCTGCGCTTCAGCGAAGCACCCGAGACGATGCAGTCGCCTGAGACCAGCGAGGAGACGGCCGAACCGCGCCGGCCATCCTCGTCATGCACGAACTTTGCCGGCGGCTTCAATTCGGCATAGGTCCAGATCGGCCAGTCGCGGTCGTAGAGGTCGAGTTCGGGAGTGATGTCGGTCAGGTCGATATTGGCTTCCCAGTAGGCGTCGACCGTGCCGACATCGCGCCAATAGGCTTCGTTCTCGGCCGTCGAGCGCACGCAGGACTTGGCGAAGCGATGCGCGATCGCCTTACCGTGCTGGACGATGTAGGGGATGATGTCCTTGCCGAAGTCGCGGCTCGAACCCGGCTCGGCCGCATCGCGGCGCAGTTGTTCCATCAGGAACTTGGTCTTGAAGACATAGATGCCCATAGAGGCCAGCGCGAATTCCGGCTTGTCGGGAATGCCGGGCGGGTCGGCGGGCTTTTCGACGAAGGCGATGATGTTGTCCTTGCCATCGACATGCATGACACCGAAGCCGGTCGCTTCCAAGCGCGGCACTTCGAGGCAACCAACAGTGACGTCGGCATTGGCGTCGACGTGCTGGCGAAGCATCAGCTCGTAGTCCATCTTGTAGATATGGTCGCCGGCCAGGATCACCATATATTCAGGGCCATAGGCCTCGATGATGTCGATGTTCTGGTAGACGGCGTCGGCGGTGCCTTCATACCACTGGGTTTCCGAGACACGCTGCGAGGCCGGCAGGATGTCGAAGCTTTCGTTTCGCTCCGGGCGCAGGAAGTTCCAGCCGCGCTGCAGGTGGCGGATCAGCGAATGCGCCTTGTACTGGGTGGCGACACCGAGGCGACGAATGCCGGAATTCAGCGCATTGGACAGCGCGAAATCGATGATGCGCGTCTTGCCGCCGAAATAGACGGCCGGCTTGGCCCTGCGGTCGGTCAATTCCTTGAGCCGGCTGCCGCGGCCGCCGGCCAGCACATAGGCCATGGCATCGCGCGCCAGCGGCTGGGTTCTCTTCAAGTCTGCCATTTTTACCCTCCCAAATTACCAGTCTGGAGCATCGCCCGGTCCGCAACGAGTCGACGGACCTAATCCGAAACGAGTTGACGGACCTAGTCCGCAACGAGTTGACGGATCTAGTCCGCAACGAGTTCAAGCATGATCGTCGACAGCGGCGGCAAAAGCATCGTTGCCGAAATGCCTCCTCCTTCCGCCCTTGCTTCGACCACACCGCCATTGCCCTTGCCCGAACCACCATAGTCCGAAGCGTCGGTGTTGATGATTTCGCGCCATTTGCCGACCTTGGGCAATGGCACGCGATAATTGTCGCGCGGCACTGGCGTGAAGTTGGAAATGACGGCGATCGGGTTGCCGCCGGGCGCGCTGCGCAGCCAGGCGAAGACCGAATTTTCCTTGTCGTCGACGATCAGCC
The DNA here is from genome assembly GCF_040323735.1 of Mesorhizobium sp. M0029. Classification (NCBI taxonomy): domain Bacteria; kingdom Pseudomonadati; phylum Pseudomonadota; class Alphaproteobacteria; order Hyphomicrobiales; family Phyllobacteriaceae; genus Mesorhizobium; species Mesorhizobium sp. M0029. Next base: position 224,256 of record NZ_JAMYVF010000009.1, on the reverse strand, counting down.
AGGAGAAGCCGTCCGGCTCGCAGTCGCGCGCATGCAGCGCCGGGCGCGAGCGGTAGAGATAGTTGAGGTCGCGCACCGTCTGCCAGACGCCGCGATGCGGGTGGAAGTCGAGCAGGTTCCAGTCGAGCGCGCGCGCCTCGCTCCACTCGCGGCGCTGGGCGAATTCCTGGCCCATGAACAACAGCTTCTTGCCGGGATAGCCCCACATGAAGGCATAGAAGGCGCGCAAAGTCGCGAACTTCTGCCAGTCGTCGCCGGCCATCTTGCCGAGCAGCGTGCCCTTGCCGTGCACGACCTCGTCATGGGACAGCGGCAGCACGAAATTCTCGGAGAAGGCGTAGGTCAGGCCGAAGGTCAGGTCGTTGTGGTGATGTTTGCGGAAGATCGGCTCCTTGGCGAAATACTCCAGCGTGTCGTGCATAAAGCCCATGTTCCATTTGAAGCCGAAGCCCAGCCCGCCTTCATGCACCGGCGCCGAGACCTTCGGCCATGAGGTCGATTCCTCGGCGATGGTCATCACGCCGGGATGGTGGCCGTAGACCTCCTTGTTCATCTTCTGCAGGAAGGAGACTGCTTCGAGGTTTTCGCGGCCGCCCTTCTCGTTGGGGATCCACTCGCCGGCCTTGCGCGAATAATCGAGGTAGAGCATCGAGGCCACCGCATCCACGCGCAAACCGTCGACATGGTATTTCTCGGCCCAGAACAGCGCGTTATTGACGAGGAACGACACCACCTCGCGGCGGCCGAAATTGTAGATCGCGGTGTTCCAGTCGGGATGAAAACCCTTGCGCGGATCGGCATGCTCATAAAGCGCTGTGCCGTCGAAATTGGCCAGGCCATGCGCATCGACTGGGAAATGCGCCGGCACCCAGTCGAGGATGACGCCGACGCCGGCGCGGTGCGCACCGTCGACGAAACGGGCGAAGCCGTCGGGGTCGCCGAAGCGCGCCGAGGGGGCATAAAGTCCGGTTGTCTGATAACCCCATGACGGGTCATAGGGATGTTCGGAGATCGGCAGGAACTCGATGTGGGTGAAGCCGGTCTCGACAGCATAGGGGATGAGCTGGTTGGCGAGTTCGTCCCATGACAGGAAGCTGCCATCATCGTGCTGCTGCCACGAACCGGCATGGACCTCGTAGATCGATATGGCTTCGCGCCGGGGATCGGCCTTTCGCCAGTAATTGCGATGCGCCTCGTCGCCCCATTCATGCGCCGGCGGCACCGCCGTCACTGAGGCTGTGGCCGGGCGCAATTCCGACTTGAAGGCGAACGGATCGGCCTTGAGCGGCAGGCGCACGCCGTCGGGGGCAATGATCTCGTATTTATAGGGGTGGCCGGCGCCGATATCGGGAATGAACAGTTCCCAGATGCCGGTGTCGCGGCGGTCGCGCATCGTGTGCCGGCGGCCGTCCCATTCGTTGAAGTCGCCGACCACGGAGACGCGCCTTGCATTGGGCGCCCAGACGGCGAAATGGACGCCCGACGCGCCTTCATGGTCGAGGAGATGGGCGCCGAGCTTGTCGAACAGCCTGAGGTGCGACCCTTGCGCGATATAGTAGTCGTCCATCGGGCCGAGCACCGGGCCGAAGGAATAGGGATCGGTCAGCCACCAGTCGCCGCCGGCATTTTCGGCGTGATAGCGCAGCGGCTGACGCTTCTTGATCGACAGTCTGCCTTCGAAGAAACCGGCGTCGTCGCGCCGCGTGAGTTCGCCGGCGTTCTTGCCGGCCAGCGTGTATGCGGTGACGAACTCGGCATTGGGGACGAAGCAGCGGGCAACCAGGCTCTTGCCGGCATCATGCACGCCCAGGATTGCAAAAGGATCGCCATGCGTGCCTGCAACAATTGCGGCGACATCGCCGGCTGACGCCAGCCCGTCCGACCCGCTCGTCGTCGCGGTCGCGCGCGGTTTCTTCATCAGGCGGTGTCCCTCCCTGGGAACCAGTTCTTGTGCACAAGACCCATTGTCGTGGCCTCATGCAATCATATCAGGTGGGCACGTTCCAGATTTCTTTCGCATATTGGCGGATCGTGCGATCGGAAGAGAACCAGCCGACGCGGGCAACGTTGCGGATCGCGCGCGCGTACCAATCGGGGCTGTTGCGCCAGACGGCGTCGACATCGCGCTGGGCGGCGGCATAGGCGTCGAAATCCGCCGCCACCATGAACCAGTCGCTGTTGTAGAGACCGTCGACCAGCTCGCGGTAGCGATCCGGCTGGTCGGGCGAGAACACGCCCGACGATACTGCGGCAACAGCCTGCGCCAATTCAGGGGAGCCCTCGATCACGGCGCGCGGGTTGTAGCCATTGCTGCGCCGCTCGGCGACTTCCGCCGTGCTCAGGCCGAAGATGAAGATGTTGTCGTCGCCGACGCATTCCTTGATCTCGACATTGGCGCCGTCGAGCGTGCCGATGGTCAAGGCGCCGTTCAGCGCGAACTTCATGTTGCCGGTGCCCGACGCCTCCATGCCGGCAGTCGAAATCTGCTCGGACAGGTCGGCGGCCGGCATCATCACCTCGGCCAGGCTGACATTGTAGTTCGGCACGAACACCACTTTCAGCAGCCCGCGCACCGACGGGTCGCTGTTGATGACCTTGGCGACGTCGTTGGCCAGTTTGATGATCAGCTTGGCATTGTGGTAGCTGGGCGCCGCTTTGCCGCCGAAAAATTTGACGCGTGGCATCCAGTCCAGCTCGGGATGCGAGCGGATCTGGTCGTAGAGCGCGATAGCTTCCAGGATGTTGAGCAGCTGGCGCTTGTATTCGTGGATGCGCTTGACCTGGATGTCGAACAGCGCCGACGGGTCGAGCTTGATGCCGAGCCGGTCGGCGACCAGATTGGCGAGCTTGACCTTGTTGGAGCGCTTGACGGCGGCGAACTTGTCGCGGAAGGCGGAGTCGCCGACAAAGGCTTCGAGCCCCTTGATGGCGTCGATGTCGTCGAGGAAACGGTCCCCGATCGCCGCGCGGGTGAGCGCGGTGAGGCCTGGATTGCACTGGATCAGCCAGCGCCGTGGCGTGATGCCGTTGGTCTTGTTGTTGATGCGATCGGGATAGAGCTTGTGGAGATCGGCAAACACCGTCTCCTTCATCAGCTCGGTGTGCAACGCCGACACGCCATTGATCGAGTGCGAGCCGACAAAGGCCAGGTTACCCATGCGCACGCGGCGGTCGCCATTTTCCTGGATCAGCGAGATGCGGCTGATCTGCTCGTTTGAGAACTGGTTGGTGGCGCGCGCCTCAAGCAGCACCTGCGCATTGATGGCGTAGACGATCTGCATGTGGCGCGGCAAAAGCCGCTCGAACAGCGGCACCGGCCAGCTTTCCAGCGCCTCTGGCAGCAGCGTGTGGTTGGTGTAGCCGAAGGTGCGCTTGGTGATGTCCCAGGCCTGGTCGAAATCCATGCCGTGGACGTCCATCAGCAGGCGCATCAGCTCCGGCACGGCGATCGCCGGATGGGTGTCGTTGAGATGGATCGCCGCCTTGTCGGGCAGCGAGGCGAGATCGCCATACTGGCTGAGATGGCGCTGGACGATGTCCTGCAGCGACGCGGTGGAGAAGAAATATTCCTGCCGCAGCCGCAGTTCCTGGCCGGCCTTGTGGGAATCAGCGGGGTAAAGCACACGCGACAAGGCATCGGCCTTGTTGCTTTCGGCCAGCGCGCCGATGTGGTCGCCGGCGTTGAACTTGTCGAGCAGGATCGGATCGATCGGCATGCCGGACCAAAGCCGCAGCGTGTTGACGCGGTTGGCGCGCCAGCCGACGACCGGCGTGTCGTAGGCGACGGCCTGGACATGCTCGGTTGGCTTCCAGACGTGACGTTCGAGCCGGCCATCCTTGGAGGTGATCGATTCCACCGAGCCGCCGAAGCCGACTTCGAAGGCGCGTTCGCGGCGCTCGAACTCCCACGGGTTGCCGTGGTCGAGCCAGGTTTCGGGCAGTTCGACCTGCCAGCCGTCATGGATCTCCTGGCGGAACATACCGTTGGCGTAGCGGATGCCGTAGCCATGCGCGGGAATGTCGACGGTCGCCATGCTTTCCATGAAGCAGGCGGCGAGCCGGCCGAGACCGCCATTGCCGAGCGCCGCATCCGGTTCGAGCCCGGCGATGAGGTCGAGGTCGACGCCCAGCGACTTGAGCGCTTCTCGCATATTGTCCATCAGGCCTAGATTGGAGAAGGCATCGCGCATCAGCCGGCCGATGAGGAATTCGAGCGACAGGTAATAGACGCGCTTTTCCTGCTGGGCGTAGGCCTCCTGCGTCGCCTGCATCCAGTGATCGACGATGCGGTCGCGCACGACCTTGATCGAGGCTGTCAGCCAATCATATTGCGTGGCAACGGAGGTGCCTTTGCCGACCCGGTATTTGAGAGCCAGCAAGACTTCGTCGGCCAGCGTCTTGGGATCGGGTATTTCGAGATCGGGGGCTTTGGCTGTCATTGTTCGCGTCATACTGCCTCTCGTGATCGTGCTGCGATCATACCGGCTTTCGCTCTCAGTCCCAGCCTATCCTAGTGCATCGCAACATACGTTCAATCGATTTAGACCAGCATGCCGCCAGTTCCCCTGCGGCAATTTATCCGTCGAGCGGATCAGGCAGCGAGTGCAGCCTCCGGCGGAACCTTCGCTCCCGTCATGAAGGCGACGGCGTCGGACATGGTATATTGCTTGGGATCGATGACGCAGAGGCGGCGACCCAGCCGATGGATATGGATGCGGTCGGCAACCTCGAAGACATGCGGCATGTTGTGCGAGATCAGCACGATCGGCAGGCCTCGCTTCTTGACGTCGAGGATCAGTTCCAGCACGCGGCGGCTCTCCTTGACGCCGAGTGCCGCGGTCGGCTCATCCATGATCACCACACGGCTGCCGAAAGCGGCGGCGCGCGCCACCGCCACGCCCTGACGCTGGCCACCCGACAGCGTTTCCACCGCCTGGCTGATGTTCTGGATGGTCATCAGCCCAAGCTCGGTCAGCTTGTCGCGGGCGCGCTTTTCCATTGCGGGCCGGTCGAGCATACGAAGCCAGTCGCCGAGGAAGCCGGGTTTGCGGATCTCGCGGCCGAGGAACATGTTGTCGGCGATCGACAGAGCCGGCGACAAAGCCAGGTTTTGGTAGACCGTCTCGATGCCCGCCTCGCGCGCCTCCATGGGCGATTTGAAAGCGACAGCTTTGCCTTCAAGACGGATCTCGCCTTCGTCGGGCACGGCGGCGCCGGAAATCGCCTTGATCAGCGATGATTTGCCGGCGCCATTGTCTCCGATGACGGCCAGGATTTCGCCTGGGTAGAGGTCGAAGTCGGCATTATCGAGGGCGGTGACGCGGCCATAGCGCTTGATCAGGCCACGCGCGGTGAGGATGGGTTCCACGGTCATGCCGAAACCTTTCTGATCCATTGGTCGATCGCCACGGCGCCGATGATCAGCACACCGGTGAGCAGCACCTTCCATTGCGGATCGGCGCCCAGCATGTTGAGGCCCATCGAGACGACACCGACGATCATCGCGCCGAAAAGCGTGCCCAGAATTGAGCCGCGCCCGCCGAACAGTGAAATGCCGCCGATCACCGTCGCAGTTATCGCCTGAAGGTTGTAGTCGGTGACGGCGGCTGACGGTGAGATCGAGCCGTTGCGGCCGATGGAAACCCAGGCAGCGAAAGCTGCGATCAACCCGGCAAGGGTGTAGACCGTCATCAACACCTTCTTGGTCTGGATGCCAGACAGCTTCGCCGCCTCCTGATCATCACCAACGGCGTAGACGTGGCGGCCCCAGGCGGTGTGATTGAGCACGTACCAGAGGATCAAAACGAGCACGACCGTGGCGATGACGCCCAGTGTCAGCACCGCCGTGCCGATCTTGAAACTCAGGGCAAAGAGATGCAGCAGCGGCGCCTGGGCGTCGACGTCGGTATCGCGGATCGTCTCGTTGGCCGAATAGATGAAGTTGGTCGCCATGACGATGTTCCAGGTGCCGAGCGTGACGATGAACGGCGGCAGCTTCATGTAGGCGACCAGCAAACCGTTGAGCAGGCCGCAGGCTGCGCCGGCGGCAAGCCCGATGGGCACTGCGAGCACGGCCGGCATGCCGTAGCTGACCGCGCAATTGCCCATGATCACGGCCGAAATCACCATGATCACGCCGATCGACAGGTCGATGCCGGCGGTCAGGATGACCAGTGTCTGCGCGGCACCGAGGATGCCGACGATGGCGATCTGCTGCAGGATCAGCGTCAGCGTATAGGATGAGAAGAAACGCCCGCCAATGGCGATGCCGAAAATTACGATCGACAGGACCAGCACAATCAGCGGCACCGCCGCCGGCGTGGAGTGCAGGAAATGCTGGATGCGCTTGACGGCCGATTTGTGCTCGTCAAAGGCGGCAACGCTTGTGTCGCTGCTCGAGAGAACCTTCTCGAATTCCTGTGCTTGAGCCATGTTTCCTCCCCTGGGCTTCAGCTCCATGCCGATACCCGCTCGCGCCTGTCCGGTCTGCTGCCGGGATTATTCGCGTGACGCATCGTCCACCCGAAGCGGCCGGGGATCAAGCCCCCGGCCGTCAGCTTGTCGCTGGCTGTCAGGCAGCCATCAGCCCCAGCACTTGGCGAGGCCTTCCTTGGTGTCGATCGACTTCACGCCATTGGCCGGCTTGTCGGTGACGAGGTTGACGCCGGTGTCGAAGAAGTTCTTGCCTTCGGTCGGCTTCGGCTTGGCGCCGTCCTTGGCGAAGGCGGCGATCGCCTCGATGCCGAGTGCCGCCATCTGCAGCGGGTATTGCTGCGAGGTGGCGCCAATGACGCCTTCGGTCACCGACTTCACGCCGGGGCAGCCGCCATCGACCGAGACGATCAGCACCTGGCTTTCGAGACCGACCGCCTTGAGCGCCTGGTAGGCGCCGACAGCGGCGGGCTCGTTGATGGTGTGGATGACGGTGATGGAGTTGTCCTTCTGCAGAAGGTTTTCCATCGCCTTGCGGCCGCCTTCTTCATTGCCGTTGGTGACGTCGTGGCCGACGATGCGGGCATCGTCCTCATCGCCGATCTTGTTGGGATCCTTCACGTCGATGCCGAAGCCCATCATGAAGCCCTGGTCGCGCAGCACATCCACGGTCGGCTGTGAGGGGGTCAGGTCGAGGAAGCCGATCTTGGCGTCCTTGGCCTTGTCGCCGAGGGTCGCGGCTGCCCAGGCGCCGATCAGCTTGCCGGCTTCCAGATTGTCCGTCGCGAAGGTCGCGTCGGCGGCATCGATCGGGTCCAGCGGGGTATCGAGCGCGATCACCAGCAGGCCGGCGTCACGCGCCTTCTTCACCGTCGGCACGATGCCCTTGGTGTCGGACGCGGTGATCAGGATGCCCTTGGCGCCGTCGGCGATGCAGCTTTCGATCGCCGCCACCTGGCTCTCGCTGTCGCCGTCGATCTTGCCGGCATAGGTCTTGAGGTCGACGCCAAGTTCCTTGGCCTTGGCGGTCGCGCCCTCCTTCATCTTGACGAAGAAGGGGTTGGTGTCGGTCTTGGTGATCAGGCAGGCGCCGACGCCGGCGGCCGATGCTGTCGAAGCAAACGCCATCAGGCCGAGGCCCGCCGCGGCGAACACGGTGGACTTCAATAATGCTTTGGTCACGATCTTCCTCCCATGGAACCATGCGGATGCCGCCAACCGGCATCTCGAGCGCATCCACTGAAGTTCTCCCAGTGTGGACGCGCCCTCAAATGACACCAGCGGGAGCCGCCTGTCAATAATTAAATCACTCTTATTTATTATTGACAGCTTTGCGTGGTTCACTCATTCTGCCGCAAAAGCAGTAAGAATAAACCAAGGGAAGGAACAAGGGTGGAGACCGGCATTGCAAGGCACGGTTCGCCCGAGGCGGCCGCCAGCCGTCTCCACCGTGGCACCAACCAGAGCGGCATGCGCGACCACAATGAGCGGCTGGTGCTGTCGCTGGTTCGCCAGCATGGCAGCCTGGCCAAATCAGACATTGCGCGCATGACCGGGCTTTCAGCGCAGACCGTCTCGGTCATCATGCGCGAACTGGAGGAAGACAGCCTGCTGCTGCGCCAGGCGCCGTTGCGCGGCAAGATCGGCCAGCCCTCCATCCCGATGGCGCTGAACCCCGAAGGCGCCTTCTTCATCGGCCTCAAGATCGGCCGCCGCAGCGCCGAACTGGTGCTGATCGATTTCCTCGGAACTGTGCGTTCCATGCTGCAGCACTCCTACCGCTATCCGGCGCCGCGCGAGACGGTTGAGTTCGTCACCGAAGGCATGAAGACGATGCGCGCCGAACTGACACCTGCGCAGGACAAGCGCATTGCCGGGCTCGGCATCGCCATGCCGTTCGAACTGTGGAACTGGGCCGACACGGCAGGTGCGCCGCGCGATATCATGGACGAATGGCGCCACCGCGACATCCGCGCCGACATCCAGTCGCAATGCGAATTCCCGGTCTATTTGCAGAACGACGCGACGTCGGCCTGCGGCGCCGAACTGGTGTTCGGCCAGACCGGCGGCGCGCGCGACTTCGTCTATTTCTACATCGGCGCCTTTGCCGGCGGCGGCATCGTGCTCAATGGCCGGCTTTTTGGCGGACCGACAGGCAATGCCGGGGCGCTGGGTTCGATGCCGGTGCCGGGACCAGACGGCAAGCCGACGCAGCTCATCGACGTCGCCTCGATCGCCATGCTGGAAAAGGCGCTTAACGCACGCGGCATTGACGGCTCCTATCTCTGGACCTCGCCGCAGGAATGGGGCGAGATCGGCGCCGATCTGGACGACTGGATTGCCACCGCCTCGCAGGCGCTTGCCTACGCGATTGTCGCGGCGTCCTCGGTGATCGATTTCGAGGCCGCGGTGATCGATGGCTGGATGCCGCTCGCCGTACGCCGCCGGCTCGTCGATGCCGTCAGGCAGGCGATCGACACCATTGACGGCGAGGGCCTGAAGCTTCCGGTGGTGCGCGAAGGCACCGTCGGCATCCATGCCCGGGCGCTGGGCGGCGCCAGCCTGCCGCTGTCCGAACGCTTCCTCATCGGTTCGACCACCATTTCCCGGAGCACCTGAATGCTGATCGGTATTCCGTCGCTGCTCGGTCCGGAGCTTCTGGCGACATTGCGCGCCATGGGCCATGGCGACGAGATCGCGCTTGTCGACGGCAACTATCCGGCGGAAGAACAGGCAAACCGGCTGATCCGCGCCGACGGTCTTCACCTCATACCGGTGCTTGACGCCATTTTGAGCGTTCTGCCGGTGGATGATTTCGTGCCGGAAGCGCTGTTTCGTGCCTCGGTCAAAGGCGATCCCTCGGTCGCCGATCCGGTCCACCATGAAATCGAAACGATCTGCACCAGGCGCGCGCCGGGCCGCAAGGTGGTTGCGCTGGCGGGCGCCGACTTCTATGCACGCGTCCGGTCGGCATATGCGATCGTCGGGACCAGCGAACCCCGGCTCTACGCCAACATCATCATCCGCAAGGGCGTGATCTATCCGCCGGAGAACAAGAAATCATGATCCTCTGCTGCGGCGAAGCCCTGATCGACATGCTGCCGCGCACCACGACACAAGGCGAGCCGGCCTTTGCGCCCTATGTCGGCGGCGCGGTGTTCAACACGGCGATCGCGCTTGGCCGCCTCGGCGCGCCCGCCGGTTTCTTTTCCGGCCTGTCGTCGGATCTGTTCGGCGGCCAGTTCCGCGAGGCGCTCGGCGCAAGCAAGGTCAGCTCCACCTATGCGCACACCTCCCCTCGCCCGACCACGCTCGCCTTCGTGCGGCTCACCAACGGCCAGGCGACCTACACTTTCTACGACGAAAACACCGCCGGGCGCATGCTGACGACAGAGGATCTGCCGAAACTCGGCGCCGAGATCGAAGCCATGCTGTTTGGCGCTATCAGCCTGATTTCGGATCCGGCGGGTGCTGCCTACGAAGAATTCATGAAACGCGAGCACCAACGCCGCGTCATGATGCTCGACCCCAACATCCGGCCGAACTTCATCCCCGACAAAGCCAAGCACCTCCGGCGCATCCGCTCGATGATGGCGATGGCCGACATCGTGAAGCTATCGGATGAGGATCTGCACTGGTTCGGCGAGGCCGGCTCGCATGACGACGTCATCCGCAATTGGCTCGATCGGGGCCCCAAGCTGATCGTCGTCACCCATGGCAGCGAAGGCGCAGTCGGCTACAGCAGGGATCACAAGGTCACGGTGATGCCGCATAAGGTGGAGGTGGTCGACACGGTCGGCGCCGGCGACACTTTCAATGCCGGCATTCTGGCCTCGCTGCACGAGCAAGGCCTGCTCACCAAGGTCGGGATCGGCGGCCTTTCGGAGGACGCCATCCGTCAGGCGCTGGCCCTCGGCGCCAAAGCGGCGGCGGTGACCGTGTCGCGGGCCGGCGCCAACCCGCCCTGGCGGCACGAAATCGCCTGATCCACGCTTAGTCCGCCGCCAGCCGCTGCAAGCAGCCGATCACTTTATGTTTCCGCGAGCCCGAAAGACGGACTGAATCAGCCGGATTAATAGGCGGCGAAGCCCGGATTTCCGGCATCTTGCGGCAATGCAGGGAAAGCCTGAAGTAACAGGCTGCGACACCTAGACAACCCGTCCCGCGGCCGGTCCGGCTTTCTAGACCGGCCCAACTCTGGTACCAGCGGCCCGGTTAAGTTGTTGTTTCTGTGCGTGTCGTTGGGGCGGCCCGCACCACACCGTTTTGAGGCCGACATGCAATTCATCGATCTTGGCGCGCAGCGCGAACGTATCCGCGACCGGCTGAAGGCCGCGATCGACAATGTCGTCGAGGAAGGCCGCTATATCCTCGGGCCGCAAGTCACCGAATTCGAAAACAAGCTCGCAGCCTATATCGGCACCAAGCATGTCGTGGCCTGCGCCAACGGCACCGACGCGCTGCTGTTGCCGCTGTTTGCCGCCGGTATCGGCCCCGGCGACGCGGTGTTCGTGCCGAGCTTCACCTTTGCCGCGACGGCGGAAGTGGTGGCGCTTGCCAAGGCCGAACCGGTGTTCGTCGATGTCGACGCCGAAACCTACAACATCGACATCGCCAGCCTCGAGGCGGCGATCGCCATGATCCAGAAGGAAGGCCGGCTGAAGCCGAAGGCGATCATTCCCGTCGATCTGTTCGGGCTTGCCGCCGACTACGACGCGATCATGGCGATTGCCAAGCGCGAAGGGCTGCTGGTGATCGAGGATGCGGCGCAGTCGATCGGCGGTTCGGCCGACGGCACAATGTGCGGCGCCTTCGGCCATGTCGGCTCGACCAGCTTTTATCCGGCCAAGCCGCTGGGCTGCTACGGCGATGGCGGCGCGATGTTCACCAATGACGACGCGCTGGCCGACCAGCTGCGCTCGTTTGCGTTCCACGGTAAGGGCGAGACGCAGTATGACAATGTCCGCGTCGGCATCAATTCACGCCTCGACACGATCCAGGCGGCGATCCTGATCGAGAAACTCGCCATCCTCGAAGACGAGATGGTCGCCCGCCAGGTGGTGGCCAAGCGCTACGCCGAAGGTCTCGGCGACATCGTCAAGACGTCACGCAATCTGGGCGGTGGCCGCTCGGCCTGGGCGCAATACGCCGTCGAGACGCCGAAGCGCGACGGGTTGAGGGCGCATCTCGGCGAAAAGGGCATCCCTTCGGTGATCTATTATGTGAAGCCGCTGCACGAGCAGGTCGCCTATCGCGACTATCCACGCACGCCGACCGGGCTTGCGGTTTCGGAGGAACTGCCGAAGCGCATCCTGTGCCTGCCGATGCATCCCTATCTCAGCGAAGCCGACCAGGACCGCATCATCGAGACGATCCGCAACTACATTGGCTCGAACTCGGCGCATGTAGCGGCGGCGTAAGTTACGCCGCGTCCGCCGCCTTCCCGCTCGCAATAAAATGCGGGTTGGCGAAATCCTCGTCGTCGCTCTGTTTGCGCTTGCCATAGGTGAGCGGCTCGCCGTCCAGCGTGCGCGTCATGCCGCCGGCGGCGCGCAGTACGGCGTCGCCGGCCGCCGTGTCCCATTCCATGGTGCGGCCGAAGCGCGGATAGATGTCGGCTTCGGCTGCGGCGAGCAGGCAGAATTTCAGCGATGAGCCGACCGAGACGATCTCGGCGGCGCCGAGATCCTTGATGAAGGCTTCGGTCTCCGGGGTGTTGTGCGAGCGGCTGGCAACGACCGCCAGCGGCGTGACCGCCCTCCTAACCGAAATCCGCCGGCGGCCGACGATACGGAAGTCGCCATCGACCTCGATTGCTTCGGCCCAGCCCGGCCGTCCAGAGAAGAACCGCCCGCTGCACGGTGCGAAGACGACGCCGATCTCCGGCACGCCGTGCCGGACAAGCGCGATGTTGACGGTGAAATCGGTCCGGCGGTTGACGAATTCCTTCGTTCCATCGAGCGGATCGATCAGGAAGAAGGCGCCATCCAGATCGGGCGGCACAATGCCTTCGGCGACCTCTTCCTCGGCCACGCAGGGAATATCGGGATAGGCCGCACGCAGGCCGGCGAGGATGATCGTCTCGCTCTCGCGGTCGGCTTCCGTGACCGGCGAGGAGTCCGACTTGCTGTCGACCGCGCAGCCGGCCTTGAAGACCCGCATCACCTCGCGTCCGGCTTCGAGCGCCAGGCGCTCGAACACGTCGAGCATCACTTCGTCGTCAGATGCCGCCGCCGCTGTCATATTGGTCTTCGGCAATGTCGCGCTCATTCAGCCAGTGTTCCAGAGCCTCTACCATCTCCTCGGCCGTCTTGCCGAGTGTCTTGAGATGGATTTCGGGATTTTCGGGAGCTTCATACGGGGAATCGACGCCGGTGAAGTTCTTGATCTCGCCATTCAGCGCCCGTGCGTAAAGGCCTTTCGGGTCGCGTCGGGCGCATTCCTCGAACGGCGTATCGACGAACACTTCGACGAACTCGCCGTCGGCCATCAACTCCCTGGCCATGCGCCGCTCGGCGCTGAAGGGGGAAATGAAGGAGACGATGACGATCAGCCCGGCATCGGCCATCAGCTTTGCCACTTCGGCGACACGGCGGATGTTTTCGACCCGATCGGCGTCGGTGAAGCCGAGATCGCGGTTGAGGCCGTGGCGGACATTGTCGCCGTCGAGAATGTAGGTGTGACGCCCCGAAGCGAACAGCTTCTTCTCAAGCAGATTGGCGATGGTCGACTTGCCCGAGCCGGAAAGACCGGTGAACCAGAATACGGCGGGGCGCTGGCTCTTGAGGTCGGAGCGGCCGCGCTTGCCGACATCGAGCGACTGCCAATGGATGTTTTCGGCGCGGCGCAAGGAATGCAGGATCATGCCGGCGCCGACCGTGGCATTGGTGATGCGGTCGATCAGGATGAAGGCGCCGGTATCGCGGTTGTCGGCGAAGGTGTCGAAGGCGATCGGCGCCCGGGTCGAGATATTGCAGATGCCGACTTCGTTCATCTCGAGCGACTTCGCCGCCTCGCGAGCGAAGTCGTTGACGTTGACGCGGTATTTCAGGTCGGTGACGGTGGCGCTGGTCTGGTCGGTCTCGGTGCGCAGTATATAGGAGCGTCCCGGCAGCAGCGCTGCCTCGTCGAACCAGACGATGTTGGCGGCGAACTGGTCGGCGACCTGCGGCCGTGCCGCCGGCGACACCAGCATGTTGCCTCTGGAGACCTCGACCTCGTCATCGAGCACAAGGGTGATGGCCTGGCCGGCCACCGCCTGGGCAAGATCGCCGCCTTGCGCGACGATGCGCTTGACCCGCGAGGCCTTGCCGGATTTGGCGACCACCACCTCGTCGCCCTGCGCGACGGAGCCGGACGCGATGGTGCCGGCAAAGCCGCGGAAGTCGAGATTGGGCCGGTTGACATACTGCACCGGAAACCGGAACGGCAGTTCGACCGCGGCCTCGTCGACCGATACGGTTTCGAGATGCTCGATCAGCGACGGGCCGGAATACCACGCCGTCTTGGCGGAGCGGCTGGTGACATTGTCGCCATAGCGGGCCGACATCGGGATCGGCACGATCGTCTGGAAGCCGAGCTCGTGCGAGAACTGCCGGTAATCCTCGACGATACGGTCGAACACCGCCTGGTCGAAATCGACGAGGTCGATCTTGTTGACGGCAAGCACGATATGGCGGATGCCGAGCAGCGAAGCGATGATCGAGTGGCGCCGGGTCTGGCGCAGCACACCCTGGCGCGCATCGATCAGCACGATGGCGAGATCGGCAGTCGATGCGCCGGTCGCCATGTTGCGGGTGTACTGTTCGTGGCCGGGCGTGTCGGCGACGATGAACTTGCGCTTGGGCGTGGCGAAGAAGCGGTAGGCGACGTCGATGGTGATGCCTTGCTCGCGCTCGGCCTCGAGGCCGTCGACCAGAAGCGCGAAGTCGATGTCGTCGCCGGTGGTGCCGTGCTTGCGGGAATCGCGCTCGAGTGCGGCGAGCTGGTCCTCGAAGATCTGCTTTGTGTCGGACAGAAGACGGCCGATCAGCGTCGACTTGCCGTCGTCGACCGAGCCGCAGGTGAGGAAGCGCAGCAGCGACTTCTTTTCCTGCGCCGCCATGTATTCGCGCACGCCGTCGGTGGGAGCGAGGCTCTTGGCCAGGATATGGCGCATGCTCAGAAATATCCCTCGCGCTTCTTCTTTTCCATCGAGCCGGCTTCATCGCGGTCGATGAGGCGGCCCTGGCGCTCGGAGGTGCGCGCCGTCAGCATCTCGCCGACGATGGCTTCGAGCGTGTCGGCGTCGGATTCGATGGCGCCGGTCAGCGGATAACAGCCGAGCGTGCGGAAACGCACCAGACGGTTCTCCATCGTCTCACCGGGGCGCAATTGCATGCGATCGTCATCCTTCATGATCAGCATGCCGTCGCGTTCGACCACCGGCCGCTCCTTGGCGAAATAGAGCGGCACGATCGGGATGTTTTCCTGCAGAATGTACTGCCAGATATCGAGCTCGGTCCAGTTCGACAGCGGAAACACGCGGATCGATTCGCCCGGCGCGATGCGGGTGTTGAAGATCTTCCACATCTCCGGCCGCTGGTTCTTCGGGTCCCAGACATGCTGGGCGTTGCGGAAGGAAAAGATGCGCTCCTTGGCGCGCGACTTCTCCTCGTCGCGCCGAGCCCCGCCGAAGGCAGCGTCAAAGCCGTATTTGTCGAGCGCCTGGCG
Source organism: Mesorhizobium sp. M0029 (assembly GCF_040323735.1). Classification (NCBI taxonomy): domain Bacteria; kingdom Pseudomonadati; phylum Pseudomonadota; class Alphaproteobacteria; order Hyphomicrobiales; family Phyllobacteriaceae; genus Mesorhizobium; species Mesorhizobium sp. M0029. The sequence goes on along the minus strand of NZ_JAMYVF010000009.1, from coordinate 209,112 downwards.
CAACGCCACCGTCTTCATGACATGGGTGTGGGTGTTCGAGCCATGGTCAAAGGGGTTGATACCGTCGCGCACGCCGTCTTCATTGACGTGGACCAGCAGGTCGAAGCCGAGCTTCTGCGCCATCTGGTCGCGAAAGGCGATCATCTCGCGGAACTTCCAGGTGGTGTCGACATGCAGGAAGGGGAAAGGCGGCTTGGCCGGATAGAAGGCCTTCATCGCCAGATGCATCAGCACGGAGGAATCCTTGCCGACGGAATAGAGCATCACCGGCTTGGAGAAGGAGGCGGCAACCTCACGGAAGATGTGGATGGACTCGGCCTCGAGCCGCTGCAGGTGCGTAAGCGCGATGTTCATGGACTGTGAGCGTTCTCTCGTGCAATCCAGACCTTGCATCAGATGGATCGGGCGTCCTTTTCAGCCGCCCGGTTCAAGCTTCACTGCTGGACACTATCGGTTCGTGCCGGCGTTCTAGCAGATCGCCACCTGATATAACAACGCTGGAAAGGCCGGCGGCCACACCGATCGGCAACGAATTTTCCATGAAAAGCCTAGAATCCGAAAATTCCTGCCCGACGGAGCGATAGCATTCAAAGGCCGGGAAAAATCTTGCCTGGACCGAAAGAAACGCCGGCCCGACCTCGTCGCACTTTCGAAAACCGCACCCAGCCGCTATACCGGCTCCTGAACCTGCGCCGGGCGGCATGCCGCAAATGCCGCCGCCAAACATTGTCCGTCGCCACGCGACCCAGCGCATTGTGAACCAGAGCATTGACCCCGATCTCCGCCATCAAGCAGCACGTTTCGCCGTCACGGATCAACGTCACCTTCTCCATTTTGTGTTTCTTTTTCCCGCCGGTACTGGGATCGGCGGTCAGCTTTTTGTTCAATGGCGGCGGCCTGTGGTCGGTGCTTCTGCTTGCGCTGAAAAGACGGCGTTTCAACATCGACCGGCCGATGACCGCGATGACGGTGGCCATCTATGCCTATTGCGCAGCCAGCGTGCTCGCCTCCATCGTCAACAATTCGATCGCCAGGGATGCGCCGCATCTGGCAGGGCTGATCACCTTCCTGTTTTTCCCTGTCTCATACGCGACCTGGAGCATTACCGAGAAAACCACGCTGACGCGCATCGTCGTGCTGGCGAGCGCCGCCGCCTGTTTTGGCGCCCTGCTGCTGGCGGTCGTGCAATATCACGGGCTGGGCATACGGGCCGAAGGCGGCGCCGGCAATCCGATCGTGTTCGCGACCGTCGCCTGCCTCAGCATGATGATGTGCCTGGCAGGCGCCTTATCGGGTGTCGAAAAGAACAGGGCGTTGCTGGCCTGCGCGACACTGGCCGGCGCGGTCGCCATTGTCTATTCGGGATCGCGGATCATCTGGCTGGCGATGCTGGTGGCCGGCATCGCGGTCCTGCTGATCAACCGTCGCAAGCTCAACAACAGAAACGCCATTCGGCTTTTGCTGATTGCGGGCGCGATCGGCATCGTCATCGCGGTCATTGGTCTCCCCATCATTTCCGAGCGCGCGGCCTTCCTGTTCAGCGACTGGGATGCGCTCGCCACGAAGGGCGACCACACGACCGCGCTCGGCTTGCGCGCAGCACTTTGGCAGATTGGGCTGAGCGCCTTCCACGACATGCCGATTTTCGGTCACGGCATTGCTGCAAGCCGTGAGCTGATAAAGGATGGATTCCACAATCAGTTCCACATGCCGTCCACGGGCTTCAGCCATTTTCACAATGGCTTCCTGACTGCATTGGTGGAGGCCGGGCTGCTTGGAGCCGTAACGCTCGCGGCTGTGTTCTTCGTTGCCGCGAGAAACGCGGCCATCGTGCTGCGCACCAGCACGGACGCGATCGAGCGGTTCGGCGCCACGATGATTGTCGTCACTGCGATCACCTACCTCATCGGCGGCCTGACCGGCATCCTGGTCGGCCACGACATCCTCGATGCCACACTGATGGTGTTCCTGGTGTCCGGGACATATCTTGCATCGGGCCGGCAACAAATGCTGCCGGAACAACAGGCACCGGCCCCGGCGCCCCAGGCAAGCCGGCCGTGAAAGTGCTGGTCACAGGCGCGACGGGTTTCATCGGCAGGCAGGTCGTCAACCAGCTGCGCGAAGCCGGGTTCGGGGTGCGCATGGCATCGCGCCACCCGGAACGGCTCGATCCCGTGAGCGATGCGGTTTTGTTGCCGGACTTCGACGCACCGGCCCAGGCATACCAGGCGCTGATGCGAGATATCACCCATGTCGTCCACTGTGCGGCGCTCAACAATGACCGCAAGGCGAGCGAAGCCGACTTCATGGCAGCCAACGCGACACTGACCGCGCAGCTGGCGCGCGCGGCCGCCTCGCGGACAAGCGGGCGCTTCATCTATCTGTCGTCGATCCGGGCAGTAGCCGGTCCCGGTTTCAGCGGAACGATCAGCGAGGCGACGCCCCCTGCCCCGCAATGCGCCTACGGGCGCTCGAAACGCGAAGGCGAGATCAAGACACTGGAAGCCTATGCGTCCAGGCCCTCCGATGCCACGGCGCTGCGCCTGCCGCCGGTCTATGGCGAAGGCATGAAGGGAAACCTGCGTGGAATGATGCGGGCTGCCGCCATTGCCTTACCATTGCCCTTAGGCGCTTTCACCGCAGTTCGTTCGCTGATATCGCGCGACGCGGTGGCTGGCGCCGTGGCGCATCTTTTGACTCGTCCCACGCCACCGCGCCCGACCTATGTCCTGGGCGATGCTTCCCCCGTTGCGATGTTCGAAATCTTGACTGCATTCAGGCACGGATACGACGTTCCGACCCGGCTCGTTCCTGTGCCGGCCTGGCCATTCAGGCTGTTCGCCACACTGCTTGGCAGAAAAGCAGCGTACGACGCTTCCATGGCGACACAGATTTGCGACCCGTCACTGCTGATCTCGGAAGGCTGGATGCCGGAAACCGACACGCTCGGCCGGATTGAGGAACTTGCACGACAGGCCCGTCAGGTCCGGTAGATTGTGCCAAGCAGGATTTTGACGTCGAGTCCGATCGAGGCTCCCCTGAGATATTCGGCATCCGTTTCGGCGCAGAGTTTCGGATCCGACATGTCGATGCCTTTCATCTGTGCCAGCCCGGTAATGCCCGGAAGTGCGGCAAGCACACCCAATTGCCTGCGGCGTTCGATCAATTCGGTTTGCGTGGGCAGGCATGGACGCGGCCCAACCAGGCTCATCTCGCCCTTGAGCACGTTCCAGAGCTGCGGCAGCTCGTCGATCTTGAATTTCCGCAGCACCTTGCCGACGGCAGTGACGGAAATTGCCGGCGCCTGATGCGAGGGCAGAGACGGCGTTCCCACAACCATCGTGCGCAGCTTGTGGCAGGCAAACGGCACCCCGTGCTGGCCGACACGGGTTTGAGAGAAGAGTGCCGGTCCAGGCGACGTCGTCCTGATTGCCAGCATGGCAAGCAGGACGAAAGGCGAGGCCAGTGGCAGCAGCAGCGCCGCCACCGCCAGGTCGAAAGCTCGCTTGGGTTCCCTCATGGCCGTGTCTGCATGCTCTAGATCCGCCGCCAGATGAAGGCCAGATAGAGCCCAAGCGTCCCAGCCAGCGTCTGCCGGTAGACGCCGCTTTTCCTGAGAAGGTGCAGGCGTCGCAGGATACCGCCCTTTCGTGCCCTGATGAACAGGCCGAGACAGGCGGCGGCATCCCTCGAGAGGATGTCGCGATTGACCGCCAGGCCGCTCAGATTGTGATCGGTCCAGACGGCGAACTCGCCCCTGAACAGGCGCCCCAGCCGCGACAGCCTCGCCTTCCACGACACGTTGGCGCCGACCAGGTTTGCCTCATGCTGGCGGTAGCGCACCAGCGGTCGCGGGTCATAGCGGACAATGCCGCCGGCAGCCGTGACGATCAGATAGGTCCACCAGTCATGGCTGACGAACTCGGTCCTTGCCGATGCCTTTGCCAGCAACTTTCGCGCGGCGCGATTGATCATCATCGTGTTGCCGCCGGCAATGCTTTGCACAAGCGCATTGCGAAATGCGGGTGGATGCTGGAACAGCGGCGAATACCCTTGCGCTGCTCCGGTTTCGGACATGGTCGCGGTTCTGGAGCAAAACAGCAGCGGCGTTCCGGCGTCGTGCCCTTGCATCCAGGCAATGGCGCTCTCCAGCCTGTCCGGCTCCCAGATGTCGTCCTGGTCGCAGAAGGCGTAGTAGTCGGCCTCGATGCGCGGATCGATGATCATCGCGCGGAAATTGGCGGCAAAGCCTTGGCGAGGACCATTCGACAGGGTCAACCGGCCCTTGGACCAGCGGCTCTGCCAGGCGCCGATAATGGCCGAAGTGCCGTCTGTCGAACCGTCGTCGGAAACCCAGAGGTCGACAACAGGATGCGATTGCGCAGCCAGCGACGCGAGCTGCTCGTCAAGGAAAGCCGCGCCATCTTTCGTGCCCAGCAGCACGGCCACGCGCTGATCTTGTCTGCTCACTGGTTCAAAATCATCTGCAAACGCCTGGCAACGGCCATCGGATCGGTTTCAATAGCCAATCCCGGTCGATCAGGACAGGCTCTTTGTTTTGACGCAATCCCGGACGGAAAACCGCTCCACACTTTTCCTGGAATTGCTCTAACCAGCTTGCCCGACTGTTTTCGCAACGGTTTCCCGGCGTGCGTCACTTGGAGGCTCTTCCGCCTGATAGAGGCCGGCCATGACGGCGAGCGCCGAGGCCTTGTCCTGATCGCGCATGGCCGCCTGCAGCAATGTCAGCGCCGCCTGGACCTTGGGCCATCCCACGACATCGGTCCTGAGGCCGAAGATCTTGGGGATATCCAGCGCGACGATCTCCTCATTGCCGCCATGCAGCACCTCGTGAAGCTTCTCGCCCGGCCTGATCCCGGTGAAACGGATCGGAATGTCGGTGTAGGGGCTTTTGCCGGCCATGCGGATCATGGTTTCAGCGACTTCGAGGATCGGCACCGGCTTGCCCATGTCGAGCATGTAGATGGCGTAGTCGTCCTTGCCCTGGCGCCGCTCGGCGTCGGCCGCCGACATGATGACGAGGTCGACGGCTTCGGCCACCGTCATGAAGTAGCGGGTCATGCGGCGATCGGTGATGGTGACCGGACCGCCGGCCTCGATCTGCGCCTGGAAGATGGTGGCGACCGAGCCATTGGAGCCGAAGACGTTGCCGAACCGCACGGCGATGAACTTGGTGCCGGAGCGACGGCCGCTGGGCCCGGTGGCGTGCGTTTCGTGCAGCGAAGAGACGATCTGCTCGGCGGCGCGTTTCGTCATACCGAGCACCGAGGTCGGATCGACCGCCTTATCGCTGGAAATCAACAGGAACTGCGGCACCCCGCATTTGGCGGCAACCTCGGCGCAGACGAGGGTGCCCAAAATGTTGGTCTGGATCGCCGATTCCCAATTTTCCTCGAGCAGCGGCACATGTTTGAGCGCGGCGGCATGGAAGATGATGTCGGGCTTGAAATCGCTGACGACGCGGGTGATCTGGCGCCGGTCTGTGACATCGACGATGCGGCTCTTGAGCCGGACATGGTCCTTTTCGTCAACCTGCTGGTCGAGCTGGAAAATACCGAACTCCGAGATATCGGCGACCAGAACCGCCTCGGCGCCAAGTTCCAGCGACCGCTTGACCAGGATGCGACCGATTGAGCCGGCGCCGCCGGTGACCAGGACGCGCTTGCCACCGATAAAGCCGCCGATCCGCTCAATATCCGAAGCAACTGTGGAGCGGCGCAGGATGGTTTCCATCTCGACAGCGTCGAGTACCAGCTTTCCGCCTTGGCCGAGCTCCGAAACGCCGGAGAATTGGACGACGGCGATACCGCTGTGACGGGCGACACGGACCAGTTCCGAATATTCCTCGATCTCGCGTTCGGTGCCATTGCCGAAAATCAGCATGTCGAGGCTTTTGGTGCCTCTTGCATATTCTTCGAGGACCTCAACCAGGCGGGGCCGCACGGCCACCACCGGAACGCCCTGTATCTGCGTGCCCAACGGCGCGCCGTTCTCGATGGCCATGATGCCGGCGATGGAATATTCGGCCGGCTCGGCCGTGCGTGTGAAGCGGATGATGACGTCTGCTTCGCCAAGCCTGCCGACGAACAGCGCTTGTTTGATCGCCCCATTGTTTGCGTTGCGGCTCAGGATTCGCCAGCTCGCCCCGTCGCGCAGGAAGCGGTAATAGAGCCGAGGCGCCGATATGATGGTGAAGGAGACGAGGAAAAAGACGATGAACTGGCGCTCGTTGAGGCCGGTCACCGGCTGAAACGATCGAACCGCCAGCGAGACGACATAGAGCGTGACGGTCAGGATGGCGCAGCTCTTCAGGATGTTGAAGAAGTCCGGCGTGGAGGCGAAACGCCACACGGTGTTGTAGAGGCCGCAATAGCGAAACAGCATATGGCTGAGAAAAACAATACTTGCCCAGCACGCCAGGCCGGCCGTGGAGAGCGCGTCGAATGAAAGTCTCGACTGCGAAAGCCCCAGACTCAGCGCCACCGCGACCAGGACCATGACCAGGTCCTGGATCATTATAATGGCGCGCCGCATCTTCGGCCGAAGTCCGGACACGACCTCTACATAGGATGTCATTGGGTAGTACTGAACTCCAGGCGCAAGGACTTATGCATAAAGTGGCGCCAGATTGACTGTCATCCGTCACCGACCACGTGTCTTAATGTGCCAAATCCTCCGCCCGCCGCCCTGTATCGCATAGCGCGGAGTTGAGGGCATCGCCAGCGGTTTTTTGGATGTGCGTGTGGTTAAGGCGCTGCTTCCGGCTAGATCATCCCGCGTGCAAGATGCGAGTACCTTCAAACTTCAGGCGCTTGGCAATAGGCTGTACATTGTCCTTATAAGTAATGCATCTGCGGTAGATGCCAGCGGCGACCCGCTCTTTGCCAATCACTTCCCATTCTGGTGCCCATGAGCCCTCCCAATCAAAATGCTGGGAAATGAGACGTTCCCTGTCGAAACATTGGGGGTCCCGTTCGACTATTCTATGGGCCTCATCGGCGAGCGGGGAATAGCTCTCGACGGCGGCCATTTTTCTCGCTCGGGCAGCGTGGTCGAGTTGCATTTCCAGTCCAATAGGTCCCGCCACGTTTGGAACCGCTGCGGAGCAAAGGTGCTGTGCCACTTTCGCTGTCCTTTTCAGCGCTCCGGCGAGAGCCTGTCCATAGGCATAGGCTAGGTCATGTATCGGGTTGTAGCCATCGACCGCGTCCGACACGAATTGAACGTTTTTCGCGCCTGCCAAATCGGTGGCGATTTTCGTCAGCACATCAACAAAGAAGTCAGTTTCTCCAGCCAGCAGAGCTTCGTACCAGACGGCATCGGGAATATCGCCGAATACTGCGCCCGGCGTCGCGCCCGCAGCTTTCACAAGGTGGAGCGAGTACTGCGTACGCGCCGTTTGGCGACCGCCCGATCCGTCTGTCAGAAGGTAGACTCTGGGTTGTGCGCACTCGAGCCAATGGTAAACCCTGAGTTCATGTCCCGGATGGGCGAGAACCAAGACATTTTCCAGCTTTTCAGACAATCAATGGCTCCCTCCGAGATTTTGCAGAGCTTGTTTGGAAAACGGCTTCAAACTAAGACGCTTCCAATAGCTCTTGTGCCTGTCGCTCGTTTGCAGGCACGTTGCGAAACAAGCAAGGAACGCCGTTGCGGGTTCTTATCACCAATCTGTCCCTATCCCGCAATAGCGGGTCAGAAGCGGTTGTTGAATTGCTTGCTGACGGGCTCCGCAGTGGCGGGCATCATACCATGCTGCTGGCCCCAACTCTTGGCGATATGGCATTTAGAATGCGCCAGCGGGGGCATCATGTTGTAGACCGGATTGCCGAAATCGTCGAAAAGCCCGATGTAGTCCATGCCCAACACCTGACACGCTGTCTGACAGGTTTCCGGACGTGCCTGCCGTATTTTCATGCCACAAGTACCTTCTATGAGGTCGAAGCACCTATTCTTCATCCTCAAATACGCCATTGGATAGCCGTAGACGAAGCGTGTAGGCTTAAGTGCCTTTCGAGGGGGATTCCCGCTGACCAACTAAGCCTCGTCTACAATGCGGTTGATCTCAATCGCTTCAAACAACGCCCGCAACTGCCTGCGCGGCCCGCAAGAGGGCTGTTGTTGACGAAGAACTTCGATCACCAAGCGGCGGTTCGTCAGGCCTGCGCCAAAAATGGCATCGAGCTAGATGGACTGGGGCCTGCCACAGGCCGATTTTCGCATCAGCTCGAACAGGATTTGCTTGGCTATGATATCGTGTTTGCGACCGCCCGCATGGCAATCGAGGCGGCGGCAGTGGGATGTGCCGTTGTCGTCTGCGACGCACGCGGCTTTGCGGGGTTGCTCAACACCGCAAACATGCAGGCGTGGCGCCGAATGAATCTTGGCGTCGGTGTTTTGGCCAAACCCATGACAGTCGAGAATCTAATGGATGCGATCTCCAGATTCGATGCAGGCCATGCCGCAGCGGTTTCTGCGTATTTTCGAAGGGTGGCGGGAGATGCGCATTTCGTAGAGGAACATCTTCGAATCTATAGTCAGGCCATGCAAACCGACGAGGCACCGAACTTTGACGCGCGATTCCTCGCGACCGCCTCTTGGATTGAAGAGATTGGTATCTAGCATCAGCGCAGGCGATGGTTTCACATTGTAAAGGAGCTGCATGGATGGCCCAGATTCGCCAGAGCCAACTGCGCTTCTGATGATGTTGCAATCAAATACCGAAATTCTGAAGGGTAATGCCGCCTCTTTAACGAAACTGGGCGAGCAGGTCGGGTCGATCGAACTTGAAATTGCCAAAAGTCGCCAGATCATGCTCGGCGAATCCAATTCGCGCGCTGCCATCGCTGAAACCAGCCAAACCATGCTGCGCGCAATTGACAAAGAAGTTTCAGTCCTGGCAAATTTTGTGACCGAGATAAAGCGATTCTACAACCGCATGATCCCTCTGTTCATCCGAAAAATCCTTCTTTGGGCTCGCAGGAGAGATTGAATTTGGTCGCGCGCGAACGCTTCATCTGGGCGATCAGCAGAGGACTGGCGGCTTCGGCGGTGTTATGAGAAGTTCTAACCTTGCGCTCTCGGGAAGTGACCCTCGAAAACGCGAAGCCAGAATCGATAAATTGGCGTGGCGACGTGAGAACCGAGGGAACACCAGCATGGCCGGAACTCGACCTACCCCTGTCCTGTCATGAGAGACTGACGTTTGCCCTGCGGCCGTTTTTCAAAGACGACAATACTGTCATAGACACAGATCGAGTCTGTTGCATGGGTGAAGGCGTTCGCCGGCATTGCGCCGCGCGCGTGATGAGCGTTGATTTCGTCGAGCTTTCCCTTGGCAAATTCCATGAACGACCCGGGCCTGCGGAGCCCGCCACCATAGTCCTCCCAATAGCTCGTATGCGTGTCCTCGACCAAGTAAACGCCGTTCGGCTGCACATGATGGTAGAGATGCTCAAATGTCGCGATGACATGATCCATCATGTGACTGCCGTCATCGATGACGATGTCGATGGAACCATACTTCTCGACGATCCGATCGAGGAGTTGAGCGTCATCCTGGCTTCCAACGAAGACCTCCACGCCTCCGGACTCGTGCGCCTTGCATGCAGGATCGATATCGATTCCAACAATTCGCGCGCCCTCGCCGAAATAGGCTCGCCACATCTCGAGTGATCCTCCCTTATAGACGCCGACTTCAACGACGACCGGCCTTCGATTTCTGAACCTTTCGAAGTGACGTTCGTAAACGTCGAAATAGTGCAGCCATTTGTAGATCTCTTTGCCGCTGTTGTTCAAAAAGTACTGATGCAAGAACCCGCCCATCGTAGCCTCCTTGGCGTCGGACTTTGCCACCGCCAGTTGCTCTGATTGTGGCTGTCTCCTCCTTTTATGGACGAGGTTGGTCCTGAGCCGCGCAAACACCGGCTCCCATTCGTTTGCAACCAGGCAAAGCGCTTCCCCAAGATTTGCCGCGATCTCGGTGTATTCCATGTTTGCAAAGCGTTCTCCCGCTTGGACAATCCACGAAGGATCGTATCTAAGCTTGCCAAAGCCGGATACCACGGTGAGCCCGGTCCAAGGCGTTGCAATGGTAAACACGTCGAGATCAGGGCGAAGCGCCTTGAGCGCCGGAACCATTTTCCAGACATCGCCGGTGTGGAATTGCGTTGTCGGCGGAACCTTTTGCGTCGTGTCGTCCAGGGGAACAGTGTCGTGCACGAGCAAAACCGAGCCAGGGTCGCAGTAGTGTTCGAGGTTCGCAAAATCGCGCAATGCCTGGTCGAACGTGTGAAGACCGTCAATGAACCCTACACCCAACGGGCGGCCGGCTAGCAATGCATCCGCTCCGCCGCGATCAAAAAAGGTGTCACTCGTCTCTGGAAAAATGTGCGTTTCTGCGCTGAGTGCCATCGTGGCGCGTGGATTGGGATCGATCCCGATTGCAAGAGCCGGAGGCTTGATCTTGGAGAGCGATACGCCGTCACAGACGCCTATCTCTACCACGACAGTGGGTTCCAGCTCCGAGTAAAGACGCTCCAGCCAGTCGTAATAGAAAGGCCCGGCCATCCGTGTGCTGGCCAGGCCGACATGGGCCCCCACAGTATCCGGGTTGAGGTCCAATGCTTTGCGGTATTGGACTTCAGCCCTTTCGTTGTCGCCGATGGCAAAGTACGCATCACCGATCCCAGTAAAATAGGCGGCGTTTCGAACTGGATCGTGTCGGGCAAGAATGCCGGCAGAAGAAAGAAGTCGCGACGCAGCAAGCTCGGCGGGTGCATGCGTGCTTGCCATGCGAAGGATGTCTGCCGCCGTCTGATAGTGCCCCGACTGAAACTGACCCTTGGCCAACTCGACCAGCGTCGCCGCTGTCTGGTTCGCCGGCACGCGTTCTTCTGGCGGCCTCAAATGCGCCCTGAAGCCTGCGGCGGTGGCTGGAGCGACCCTGAATGGGTTTGCAATTGTCGCCCGGGCAAGGTGCGGCAGAAGCGATGAAGGCAGCGAACCCACGAATGCCGAGGGGGTGTGAAGGGTAAACTCGCCTGCCCCCCTCAACGCATCCCTTTCAGCCTTCCAGACGATCCAGTTCTTGCGCTGCTGGTCGACGCTTGCGTTGGTGGACACCCCGCCATGCAGTTGGTGAAATGTAGCCTCTCCCAGAGTGAGGATGAGCTGTGCTTGCGACAGCGTCATCGCACGTTCGAGCGTATCGAGGTTGACCAGGCCGCCCCCCGGACAGCTGAAGCGCTCATCCATGCCGCCGATCGCCTGCCAGCCCTTCCGGCTCATGAAGAGGACATTCGCTTCGGCTATCGGCGAGAACCACGGATCGACCGACGACTCATCCATCGTCCCGATCTCGAACAATCGATACCCATCTTCTGGCCATCTGATCGATCGCAAAAGCGAATCCTCGATGGCCCGGGTATAGCCATTCCCGGACGCGTTCCCCTGGATGTCGCTTCCAAGATACCAGCCAGGCGCGGCCACGACTGCTGTCGGAGCCATGTCCAACCCGATGCGAGCGAAATGCACCAACCCGGGCGTCGCCATCCGTGCGCCGTCGATCATCACGCCGATCTTGTCTCCCCTCGCCTCCTTTATCCCGAGGTTGACGGCAGCCGCAGGCGAGGGTGACGCGTCATCGATGCGCAGCAGGCGAAAGTTCGGCCCATATTCCGCGACCAGGCTCCCACCAACCGCAGGTGATGATCCGTTGTCGACGACAATGACCTCGTAGTCGTCCGTCGTCACGCGTTGCTGATAGCGCGATGCGAGCGAAAGCAAGGTTCGGGGCAGTTCTCGGGCGATGTCGTAAGCGACAACAACGACGGACACGTAGTTCTGTTTCATAGCGCTTCCGTGGGTCAGTTGCCGGCAATAGGCTTCTGCCACCAACCGCCGGTCCAGTCTATCTCATGGATTTCCGCTTTGATGCGGTTACGAGCGCGGTAATCCTCGACTGCCTGCCGGCATGGCGGAACCGCAAGGTCATCTATGATCGCGAAACCGCCGGGCGACAGCCTCGGATAAAGCGCTTCAAGGCTGTCCGTCGTCGACTCATACATATCGCCGTCCAGCCGGATCAGGGCGAATGGACCGGCCCTCAGGCTGGGCAAGGTCTCACCGAACAGGCCTTTGACGAAGATCACCTGGTCATCCAAAAGGTCGTAGGCGGCAAAGTTGGATTCAACCTGTGCCTGATCAATCGCCAACTGGCGATATTCGTGCAGCCTGCCTCCCCGGTCAGCTGGAAAATTCTCGGCGTCTGGCGGTGGCAAACCGTCGAATGAGTCGGCTACGTAAACCTTCCTGTCCTTGACCTCATTGGCGGCCAGCACTCCCCTCATGAGGATGCAGCAGCCACCACGCCAGACGCCAGTCTCAATGAAATCCCCAGGCACGTTCTCATCAATGGCTCGCTGGACGAGGTCACGCACATTCGCCAAACGTTTCACACCCGCCATAGAATGAGCAATCGCCGGCCAATCGCGACCCAGGAGGCGATCCTCGCGATTGAAGGGCGTCGCCTCTCCGACTTTCGTCGGATCAATCACCTGCGAACCGGAGCCGTAGATGGTATTGGCAATGATCTTGATCAGGAGATCTGTATAGAGGCGGTTCACAATCGACCTTTCAGTACATCACGATTCCATATCGAAATAAGCTGTTGCGGATATCCGGCCAAAGTGCAACGGAACGACCATCAATTCGCGACGGCCTTTCCAAAGTGCCGCGCAAGCAAGTCGCAACCAATTGCCCAAGGAGCCACCCCAATGCCAACCGCCGAACAAGCGATGGGCATGATCGAGACGCTGGATATTGCCGTTTTCCAGGTCAAGACCGAGAGCACCCTCAGTGACCGCAAGAGTTTCCTTCGTGTCCAGAACTTCGCTCGATCGGTATTCGGCCACTATGTGTACCTTGAGGTCGGCTCGCATATCGGCGGAAGCCTCTTCCCGCACCTGATTGATCCGGCCTGCGAGGCAGCAATATCGGTTGATGCGCGGCCCACGGCGCAGCCTGACGAACGTTCACAGGTTTTTCACTACCCTGAAAACTCAGCGGCCCGAATGATCGCCGTGCTGTCGGATTGGATTCCTCCCGCCGCAATGGCCAAACTTACCACGATTGACAGCGACGTCTCCGACGTAAGTCCCGAGGCGGTCGATCCCAGGGCTACGCTCGCTCTGATCGACGGAGAGCACACGGACACGGCCTGTTTTTCGGACTTTGTCGGCGTTTTGCCGCTCATGGAGCAGGACTGTGTCGTTGCCTTCCACGACGCCAACCTGATCGCGGACGCGATTCTCAATGCGGAGCGCTTTCTCGACCATCTCGGCATCACGCACGAGACGGTATTCCTTCCTGACACCGTGGCCGTACTTGGCCTCGGCAGGCTCGCGTCTGCAGTCCGGGATCGGCTCCAGCCTCACGCATTGGACCGCAAGACTTTCCTGGACCTATCGCAACGGCAGCTATGGTCTCACATAGCCAAGGTGCACTCGCCCAAAATCCATGCCGAATTGGAGGGCCTGCGCTCGGACAATTCGCAGCTGGTCAAGGAGATTGAGCGCATGCAAAAGGCGAGCCGCGACGCGGAAGCCCGTGTCGCCGCCATGACGTCCAGCACGACCTGGCGCGCATCCGCCCCAGTACGAGCGGTGGTCGATCGCATCAAACGTCGCTTCGCAAGTTAAAGTCGCGATGAGCGCTGTTGGAGCCGACGATGAAGCAACTTGCCGGGGTGTCTATGGACGAAATTATTGAAACGCCGCACGTACCGCTCCGATCCATCCCACTGTGTACGATGGAGCGCCAAGCCGGAAAAGTCAGCACAGGTTACAAGCAACCTTTCCGCCCGTACCCCCAGCCCCCCGTGCGCCCGACATGTCAGGTATAACCGCCGCTGCTGGTGTGGATGCCGTCGAGCCCTGCACACTTGTGGAGCGGCAACCAGGAAACGCCGGCCGCATGAGGCGAACAGCATCGCGCCTGTCATCCATTATTGCACGCGAACAACCCTTAGCCCTATTCGCGAACGATCTCGGTGTAGGCCCTGGGCCCTTCGTCATCCTCGGAAACCGGCAGGTCTGCCAGTCCTCAGCCTCGACATTGGACAGACCGAGTGGCACTTTTCCCCTGCCGTCCGGCAGGTCAAACGGATTGCGAATGCCTGATAGGGACGCGCAGCGCGCTGACCAGCGCCTGGCTTTCTGCAACGGTGGGCCTCAAGCATGTGTCATCAACCAGTTCCTCGATTTGCCCCCGCAGTCTGCGACTCTCGTCGGATGAGCGACCGCGGACCCGACATCGTGATGTACTTTGGATCGGCGGCGAACTCCGCCTGGTTGGCAATGAACGGGAGATCGTACTGCATATCCCGAATGTTCGCTTTGCGAATCGATGGCAGCTTCACTACGACGCAGCGCGTTGCCATATGTGTGTCGCAATCAGTGTGAAGAGATCCTTGGCGGCTCCATTACAGCCATGGGAAAGCCATGAAGCCCAGAAACAGAAAATGCGATACCATCAGCGATGATTGCAGTATTTAACGGCGCCGTCGACGACATCAGCAAGGCTATGAAGTTGCACAGGGTCTGGATCGCCCTTGCCCATGAGGACATCGGCGATCAGCACAGGCGCACGACGCTCGGCCCGCTTTGGCTTCTGGTCAACTACGTCGCTTTCGTGGGCACGTTCGTTTTCGTGTTCCAGCCTGTCGGCAAGGATGCCGCCGGTTATTCCGCGTATGTCGCGATAGGCCTTCTGGTATGGTTCTATCTGATGGAAGTAATGTCCACGAGCGTGGCGCTCTTTCAACGCGAAGAGAGCTTCATCGAAGGCACGACGCTGCCTTTGTTCGTGTATGTGATGCGATTGGCATTGCAGTCTGTCATCAGAGCAGGCTATGCGATCGCGGGTTGCGTGTTCATTCTCGTCTTGAGCGGCTCCCCGATCGGCACTCCATGGCTGTGGTCACTGGCAGGATTGCTCCTGATCTTGTTCGCCACGCCTGCTCTTATCACCGTCTTCGCGTTTCTTGGAGCTTTCTTTCCCGACAGCCAGTTCATTGTTGGTAATTTGCTACGGGTCGGCATGTTCTTCACGCCTGTTTTCTGGGTGTACAACGGTCAAGACCCCGTCCAAACATACGCCTACGAATGGAATCCGTTCACCTATTTTCTGGAGATCGTCCGTTTGCCGATCATGACTGGAGAGTTTCCCACCCATGCTTTCACGGTAACGATCATCGTGTCATTGGCTACATGGATGATTGCATTGCTACTGCTTGGTCGTTATCGCAAGCAAGTCGTCTTCATCATCTGAGTTTTCGATGGTTTCTATCAAGCTGGACAACGTTAGCCTTGTTTACAAGCTGCACGAGAAGCTGACGCTTTCCGCGCCGGACCGGCGCGTGGACGGGCCTGGCGGCAGAATCGAAGGCTCGGGTAGAAAGCAGTTTGTGCAGGCGCTCGACGGCGTCAGTTTCGAACTCAAGGCGGGCGACCGGTTAGGCTTGGTTGGCCCGAACGGAGCCGGCAAGACCACCCTTCTCAAGGTGCTCTACGGGATCTACGAGCCATCCGGGGGAAGCGTCGCGATAGAAGGCAAAGTCGACGCTCTTTTCAACATCAACATAGGCTTTCGCCGCGAGGCAACCGGGCGCAGAAATATCGTCCTGCGTGGATTGATCAGCGGATGGACGGAAGCCGAGATCGAAGAGAAAATGGAGGACATCATTGCCTTCAGCGAATTGGGGGACTTCATCGATTTGCCGTTCAAGGCCTACAGCCAGGGCATGGCCGCGCGACTGGCCTTTTCGGCAGCGACCGCGCTTGATCCCGAGATTCTGTTGATGGACGAGTGGATCGGCGCCGGCGACGCCGCTTTTCAGGACAAGGCCAAAAGGCGCATGGACGAACTGGCGGAAAAGGCCGGCATCATCGTCCTCGCGAGCCACAGCGAGGCTCTTATCCAAAGTGTGTGTACGAAGAAATTGACGCTCAGGAGCGGGCGGATAGAATCGCTCACGACAGAGCCGGTAAAGAGAGCTGCAACGACAGACAGGCGTTAGACACTCTCGACGGCCATCACGCTGGCCTGCCTTTCTTGCGCCAAGACGGGGCTGTTCGTGGGCCCTGTTGAACATGGCGCGCATCCTGCGCTACCGATGCGAAGCCGGTTGCAGCGGCGTCAGAATCCCAATAGTTGTGCCTCTTCTTTCGGCGCCCCTTCACGCTCGCAAGCGGACTTCTGGATTTACCATGCCTGCGGCAACTGAGCTTGCCAAACGTTCCGCCGTGCGAACATTCTTAAATGAAGCATGCTTGAGCAGTTGAGTTGACCATGACAACACAAGACTCCGTCCCGATGAACGACCTGAAGCGCCTGTATCAGCGCTATCAAGTCGAAATCGAGCGTGAAGTAGCGAGCACGTTGCGTTCGGGATGGTGGCTCGATGGCGCGGTCGGCAAACGATTTGCGGCAAATTTTTCCAGATTTATTGGTGTTTCGGAATGCGTCCTCGTGGCCAACGGTACTGACGCACTCGAATTTGCATTGGCCGCGGTCCTCAAGCGCGGCGGCGCGCGCGGGCGCGAAGTTGTCCTTCCGGCCAATGCCGGGGGCTATGCCAGCTGTGCCTGCTGGCACAACGACCTCATTCCGCACTACGTCGACATCGAACCGACCAGCCAGCTCGTACACCTTCAGTCGGTGCTGAAAGCGGCCAACGCAGACACTGCTGCAATCGTCGTTACCCACCTTTATGGCGGCGTCGTCGATGTCCGGGCCATCAGGGCGGGACTTGCCGAGGCTGGTCTCTCGCACATTCCAATCGTGGAGGATTGCGCGCAGGCGCACGGGGCAAGGATCGGAAGCGACGTTGCGGGTTCGCTGGGCGATATCTCCACTTTCAGCTTCTATCCAACCAAGAATCTCGGGGCCATGGGTGACGGCGGCGCCGTTCTCACCTCCGACGGGGCAGCCGCCGCACACGTGCGGCAGCTGCAACAATATGGCTGGAGTTCAAAATATCATGTCGGCGTGCCCAACGGCCGCAACTCTCGTATGGATGAGGTTCAAGCGGCGATACTGGACGTTTTGCTGGGCGATGTGGATATCCGCAACAGGCAGCGACGTGCCATTCTCGACCGATACAAATCGGTCGCCGGGCATCGATTGCAATTCCTGGAGGGTGGCGACGGCGCTGTCGCGCACCTCGCCGTCGTGCTCTGCGACGATCGAGATGCATTCAGAGCGTACATGAAAGAACACCGCGTCGATACCGACATTCACTATCCCGTGCTGGATTGCGACCAGGTCGGCTGGGCGGACCTGCCGATGAAAGGAATGGAAAATCTCGCCATTTCAAGGGACAGCGTCGGCCGCCTCTGTTCCGTCCCCTGCTATCCCGACATGACGAGTGACGAAATAGAGCAGGTGTGCCTGGCCCTCCGCGAATGGGAGGCAATGTGACAACGCGCTCGATCGTTTTCCCGATCTATCGAAATCAGGCGAACATCCCTTCCCTTCTGCAGGCGGTCGCCGATTTCCATTGCAGATATCAGGGCGACATCGAGTTCGTCTTCGTTGTCGACGGGTCGCCTGACGAATCCGGCCCTCTGCTGATCAAGGAAATGAAGAGCACGGGCTACGATTACAAGATCATCTTCCATAGCCGGAATTTTGGTTCTTTTACCGCCATCCGCACCGGCCTCGAACACGCATCGGGCAATCACGTTGCGGCCATGGCGGCCGACCTGCAGGAGCCGCCGGAACTGATCCTCGAATTCTTTTCGAAACTGGAGAAGGATGAGGCGGACGTGGTGTTTGGGCAGCGAGCTGGACGTAGCGATCCGCCTCTGACTAAATTTCTCTCGAGGGCTTTCTGGGCCGCCTACCGCAGGCTGGTCCTGCCCAGCATGCCGAGCGGCGGGGTGGATATCTTCGCTTGCAATCGCCCGGTGCTGGAAGCGATCCTGTCGATCGAAGAGCCGAACAGCTCGCTTGTCGTGCAGCTGTTCTGGGTGGGCTTCAGGCGGCAATTCGTGCCCTATCGCCGGCGCGAACGAGAGCACGGAACAAGCTCCTGGGGCATGGCACGGCGGTTCCGATACATGATGGACAGCGTCTTTTCGTTCTCTGACTTTCCGATCATGCTCACACTCTGGGTGGGCTTCGCGGGCTGCGTCTTGAGCCTGATATTTGCCACCGTTACCGTGATTGCCCGCTTGCTTGGCAATATCGATCCCGCCGGTTACACGACGCTGGTGTTGCTGATCACGGGCTTCGGTTCGGCCAGTCTCCTGGTTCAGGGCATTCTTGGCTGCTATCTCTGGCGGGCAGTTGAAAACACCAAGTCACGCCCTCTCAGAATCATCAGCCGCGTCGTTGACGGAACAGCCAAATGACCGACAAGCCATTTTTCGTGCATGAGCGCGGCATTTGCGAAAGTTCGCATGTCGGCGGTGGAACACGGATCTGGGCGTTCGCCCACGTCCTTCCCGGCGCCGTGATCGGCTCGAATTGCAACATTTGCGATCATGTTTTCATCGAGAACGACGTGATCATCGGCGATGAGGTGACCATAAAGTGCGGTGTTCAATTGTGGGACGGCCTTCGCCTGGGCAATCGCATATTCGTCGGCCCGAATGCGACTTTCACCAATGATCGATTCCCTCGTTCGAAGGAATATCCCGAAACGTTTCTGCTGACGACCGTCGAGGATGGCGCATCAATCGGCGCCAACGCGACGATTCTCCCAGGCATAACCATCGGTCGTCAGGCGATGGTCGGCGCCGGCGCCGTGGTGACCAAGAACGTCCCTGCCAATGCCGTTGTCGTCGGGAATCCCGCCACGATCATCGGCTACCAGACCGGCCCGCGAGTGGAGCCGATCGTGACCCAAACCTTTCCCGGCACAGCTGGCGAGAAAATGCCGCTTGGCATTGGCGGGTGCGAACTCTGGCGGCTACCGCATTTTGGCGACCTGCGCGGCGAGCTCGCTCCACTAGAGTTCGGTTTGAATCTGCCCTTCAAGCCGGTCCGCTCATTCCTGGTCTACGGCGTGCCGTCAGACAAGGTCAGAGGCGAGCATGCGCATCGCGAGTGCCATCAGTTCCTTATTGCAACCCATGGTCGCCTTTCGGTCGTCGTGGATGACGGACGTGACAGGAAAGAGGTGTCATTGACCGAACCTTCGATCGGCCTCTATTTGCCGCCAGGAATTTGGGGGATTCAGTACAAATTTCAGCCAGAAACGGCCCTGCTGGTGATGGCCTCGCACCAATATGATGCAGACGATTACATCCGGGACTATTCAGATTTCCTCAATGCGGTCGGGCAGGATGGCCGCTGATCGTGTGGGCGCAGACGCTATCCGCTTTCTTGTCGCCGGCGGCCTAAACACCGCGCTGACCACGCTCATATATTTCGCCGGCCTAACAGTGTTCCCTTCAAGTTTCTCCTACGGGCTTGCCTGGCTGGCAGGCCTCGTTTTTGCGATGGTATTCTATCCAGATCGTGTCTTTCCCGGAGGCCGTACGGGCTTCGCTGACAGACTGGCAATCGGCGCCTCGATCGCAATCGTGTTCGTAGTCGGATTGGTTAGTCTTCAGGTCCTCGAAAGAATCTTGCAAAACACGGCGGTAGCATTCTTCGTAACCCTCGCCACGACGACCATCCTCAACTTCTTGATTTCTCGATGGATACTCCGCAGATCATGCTGACGCGCCCAAACACAATCCGGCAGGCAATCAATCTCTTCGCGATTTTTGTCGCGATGTATTTCTCTGAGCTGGCTTCCTTTTCGCTCTCCGTCGACGAAGAACTCGCCGCGTTCAGAACTGATGCGTCAATCTGGATCATTCAGGGGCGATGGGGCGCGTATCTGATCGAGAGATTTCTCATCCCCCACCCAGTGATGCCGCTGCTGACACCGGCCGTCTTTGGTGCCGGTTGCGTAGCCGCCTATCTCCTCGTCATGGACGCCATCGACAAGCGCGAGCTTTCCATCGCGGAGTATGCATGTTTTGCAATCTTCTGCGGTTTCCCGACCTGGTTCTTCATCGTCGAGTTTTATTCGAACATCGCCGCTGTCGGGATTGGTCTGTTCGCCACCGCGCTCGCGCTTTGGCTGATCGTCAGGAGTGACGTTTCTGTACTCAGCCCATCCTTCCTGGGTGCAGTAGCCGCAGGCGGCTTCGCGATCTCGATCTATCAGAGTTTCGCGCCGGCAATTCTGGTATTGGGCATCGCGATTTCAATTCTACAGACAAGGGCTGGCACGGGAAAATCGCTGCCTAAAGTCCTGTTTCGGATCGGTGTTCTGCTGACCGGCGCCATATTGTTCTACGTCACCGGCAACGCCGTTTTTAGATTGTTCGTCTCCGGCAGTAACGCCTATTTCGATTCGCTTTCCCAGCCGGGTTTTCTGTTTGAACATCCGATTGTGGTCATTGGACGCGTATTGGAGGCGATGAGCGGGGCTTACGCTCTGGACCGGGGCACCTATGGCGTTGCGTTGTGGGCAATTCCTCTCTTGCTGATCCTGGGCGGCTGGGTACTTTTCGAGGAATCGCCCCGCACAAGACTGATGTTGACGGCACCCGCCTTCGTTTCGTTGCTTGTTCCCTTCGGTCTTCATTTGCTCGCGGCGGGCAGCATGCCTGTCAGAAGTCTCGTTGGGGTTCCGATCGCGGTGTGGCTGTTTTCTTATGTGGCGGTTACGAGCGGGAATTACAGGATTCGTGTCGCCTCGGCTATTTTTCTGGCGGTGGCGCTCTTCCAGATCCAGGTCATCCAGAACTATCGTCTGGCGTCCAGCTATCTGGTCGACAAGCACGATACTCTTCTGGCGGGAGCCCTCTACGAGAGGTTGTCGGCCACGCCCGGTTTCGACGCAAAACGCAGCTACGCCTTAAGCGTGTTCGGTGCCCAGCCATTTGTGACAACCTATCCCAGGCCGCCAGGCTCGACAGTCGGTTATTCCTTCTTCGAATGGGACGGTGGCAATCCTTGGCGTATCGCTTCCTATATGGAACTTCTGGGCTATTCTAATTTGACAGGCCCGACCCTGGATCAAGTCGACCAAACAATCGTCCGTCTTTCAACCATGCCGGTGTGGCCCGCTCCCGGCAGTGTAGAAATCAAGGACGACATCGCACTGATAAGGCTCGGCCAGACGCCTAGCTACGCACATCAGCAAGCCCTCACAAGGATGGCCAAGCGTTGAAGGGCGCCGCAATTGGTCCTGCTCGCGAAAGTCCTGTAGTGTGGTTTGGCACTTGTCGCTGCGGACTTGACATGCGCCCGACTAGTCCAGGTTTGACCCGTACGTCGCCAGCTCTTGAAACGGTGGATCGGGGACCCTTCGATTCAGTTTTCAGCGGTGATTCCTTTGGTCGTTGATTGGCTGACTGCAATTCGACGCGTGCTACACGGTCACGCAAACGGAGAGACCTCACGAACAGCGCGAGGCCGCATGTTTTCCACTGCCGTCCCACACTTGAATGCGGCGGAAAGCTCGGCGGCCAACGGATGCACGGTTGAAGAGGCACTCGTTTTTCTACGCCGAATGAGCCTGGACGACTTCGGCCTCTTTATGATTTCCTTGCCGAACAAGCACTATCCTGGTTTGTCGCGTCTCCTGCCAGCAATGGCCAGCGACGACGTGCAGAAGACTTGGACCGGAGCATCTGGTCTCGACCTGTATCGGCAGACAGCATCTTTTGCCCGTCAACTTGAAAACAACTACACTCGGCATGTGAAAAAGCCGCTGGCAGGGTCTGACATCCTCGATTTCGGATGTGGCTACGGGCGTATCTTGCGCATGATGTACTACTATAGCGACCCGTCGCATATATGGGGTGTTGACGCGTGGGATAAATCTCTGGACCTATGTCGAGAGGCGAGGATGCATGGCAAGTTCGCTCAATCGGAGCGGATGCCTTCTGGTCTACCCGTCAATGATCAACGATTCGATTTGATTTTCGCCTTCTCGGTCTTCACTCATCTCGCGCCGGCAACCGCCAAAACCTGCCTTGCGGCGCTTCGAAACCACATCAAGCCCGGCGGACTGCTCGTCGCCACCATTCGGCCCATCGAATTCTGGCCGTTCATCGATGGGATTCGAAAGACCTCCGTCGCTGCGGAGATGGAGTCGAATCACCGCCTTAACGGATTTGCCTATCTTCCTCATGGTGGTGTCGAAGGCGAAACGTATGGTGACATCTCTTGCGAAATCGATTTTTTGAGGGGGAATGGCTGGACACTTGTAGGACATGACCGATCCATACTCGATCCATTCCAAGTGTCGGTGCTGATGCAGCCTTCCGGTTAGCGGCGGGCTAAGGTGACGATAAATCGCGGTTTATCAACCACCTGCACGAGAGAGAGATAGTGGATTAATTGTCTGCCGGACCGAGATTCTCCGGTAATCGCTTCTACTATGATTTGATCGGCTGCCATTCGCCGTGTGGGGACGATTTCGGCAATGGCGAGCGGTACTCGGTTCCGGTGCCGGCGCTAATGGCTCCTTATGAGGTGCTAATGAATTTTGATTTTCTCTTTATCGTGACCTATGGGCGATCAGGCTCAACTCTGCTTCAGGGGATAGTGAACACCATCCCGGGTGTGCTTATCAGAGGTGAAAATGCGGGCGCTCTTCACGGTCTTATCAAGTCCTGGGAGGCGGTGAAGATTGCGCAGGACCTGTTCTCAGCCGATAGCGAAAAGCCCACCAGTCCATGGTTTGGCGCCGCCGGCATGGATCTTGATCGATTCGGGCACGATCTTGCCGCCAGTTTCATTCGGAATATCTTGAAGCCGCCGCCAGATATTCGCGTCACAGGCTTCAAGGAAATTCGCTATCACTTGACTGCTGGTGAACTGGCGTTCGAGCTGGAATTCATGCGGCGCTTCTTTCCTCGCTGTGCCTTTCTTATCAACACGCGGGGTCTGGAGGCCACTATCGCCAGCAACAAAAAGGCAGGTCATGATGTTTCAAAGGAGGATTTGACTAAAGCCGATCAGTTGCTTCGCGACATAGCAGAATCGTCGACGCGAGACATTTTTCACGTCCATTATGATGACTACCGCTATGACCCTGATCGCCTTAGGCCACTATTTGACTTCCTTGGCGTTAACTTTGACCGCGTCACCCTGCAGAACGTTTTTGACACAAAGCACTCGAGCTAGGGGACGCCTTCTCAACGGCCTCGGCGGTCAAGGCCTCGACTGCACCGCACCCGCTGCGTTACCCCATTGATTAGACTAGTCGATACGTGGGTAAACCGACCGCGTTTGGCCATATCAGTTCCAAACTTGGTCCACTATGGCTCCGGCGCGAAATTCGATGCATGGATTTGCCTTTCCGACCGACGCACGTGAAGGAAATGCGGCTGTAGGTTTGTGACGGCTACAGAGTTCGGCTAAGTTTGAGGCTGAGCGGAGGACATCAATGGCGATAGAGTTTCAGGCGACTTGCCCGATCTGCACCGAGCGGAAGACGTTCACATCCCCAGACGACTATTACAGCTGCCGAGACTCCCTTGTCGCCGTCAATTGCCCGCTGAACGATTGCGTGACGCGCGAGCGGGCCGCAGCTGATGTCGTATTCTCGCTCTTCCCAAGAGAAGCTTTCAAGACGCTGCGCGTGCACGAATCGGCGCCGGGAGGGCGCGGCCTTTCGCTATGGCTTTGGTACAATTCAAAGCAAAAGGTGTTTTCAGGCTATTATCCGAGCAAACCTTTCGGTTTGATGGTTGAGCACATCAGGAATGAGGACCTGGAGGCTCAAACCTTTCCTGACCGAACTTTCGACCTAGTCATCCATCTTGATGTAATGGAGCACCTATTCCACCCATTTGCCGCCCTCAGGGAGATTTTCCGAACTCTGGATTTCGGTGGCGTGTGCATTTTCACAACACCGACATACCCGGAATGGGCGGCCTCAGAACAAGTAGCCTTCCGATCGAAGGATGGCATCCGGATTGTGGGCGAACCCGAATACCATGGCAACCCGCAAGATCCGAGCGGATCATTGGTCACTTGGCGGTATGGCTACGATTTTCCCCTGCTGATCCAGCGACACACCGGATTCGACGTTGAAGTGCGGAGAATGCAGTCCAATAGCATTGCGGTCCTTGGCCCTATGACGGAGGTATACATACTGAGAAAGCCACGCACGTTCTAATCTAGAGGTGCGAACCTCGTCAGCGGCGATAAATTTCAGCTCTTCTGAGTGAGGTTTCAAAAATTCTATTTGGACATTCACGGTGTCTAGTCCGGCCGCTCCACGAGCGTAACGCAATCCAGTTCGTCCACGCCGCCCCAGTGAATGATATTGCTTTCGCGAACGACAAGCCCCGCACTTTTGGCGTAGGTCTCGAACAGTTTCCTGGTCATGTGGTTTCGCGCCAGTGGATTCCGACCGTAGTGCCGGTTCATTGGCGCTGGATAGT
The DNA here is from genome assembly GCF_040323735.1 of Mesorhizobium sp. M0029. Lineage (NCBI taxonomy): Bacteria > Pseudomonadati > Pseudomonadota > Alphaproteobacteria > Hyphomicrobiales > Phyllobacteriaceae > Mesorhizobium > Mesorhizobium sp. M0029. Next base: position 184,624 of record NZ_JAMYVF010000009.1, on the reverse strand, counting down.
TAGAGTGGTGAAAAAGCCCCATTCCGCCGGGCCGCAGTATTCGTGCTGCATCCCTGAGATAGCTCTCAACGATATCCGGGCTGAAATGCACCATGGAGTCATAACAATAGATAGCGGTCACACTTCCTTGTTCCACCGGCTCAAAGGTGGCCCCGTCCCCCTTGAGATATCGGACAAACGGATACGCCCGCAGCCTGTCTCGGCAGAAATCCAGGTTGGCCTCGTGAATGTCCATCAGCGTCAGGCGATCCGTCATCTGAGCAACTCGTTCGGCGTGCCGACCATGTCCGCACGACAATTCGAGAACTGACGTCAGGTCCAGTTTGTTGAAGAGACGCCGAAAGTTCTTGTCCTCGTCCCAAAACAGATGGGTCCAGGGCTCGGCATCGTCATAGTATGGGCTTTCGACCCAAGCGGCGCCGACGATCGCCACTGACTCGCCGAGCTTTCTCTTCGATTCAGAATTGATCATATCGGCGCTGTTTGTTTCTTCGGCCTTGGCCCGAGTTTCCCCAGAAACCTGATGCCACTCGAACCGTGGCTTGTCGCCTGTCGCGAGGCCAAATTGCTCGTAGAGTCGTTGGGCATATGCGCTTGCTGATTCTTGCGCTGCCGCTCCCAGATGGAAGCGGGCAATCGTTTCGGATTGCACGCGCGCGATCTCTTGCAGATGGCTGGCGTTGAAACTCCCGATGGTCACGCTTGATTGATGCCGGCGATGCGCGTTGAGCGCGTGCGGATGGAACGCGATATCGCCCTTCTCCAGCAATCGCAGATACGCGACCCAGTCGCCGGCATTCCTGTAGGAAGCGATTTCATCAAGGTGCTGGCTGAGAGCCTCGCGCAGCGCCTCCCTTCGAAACAGAACGCCGCTGACGTTTGGAATGGTGTTCTTGAGGTAAAGTGCCTCGGCGATCTCCTGGCGGCCATCCACGACATAGGGTTTCGTCCAGCGAGACCGGTCAATATCGGCCACATAGTCGAGATAGTGTTCGGACAAGACGCGGCCGGCGCCGTCTATCTGGCGCGACTGGCAGTAGCTCATTACGACTTCGTCGCGCTCGAAGGCTGGCATAAGCTCGGCCAGAAAGCCGGGATCGGCGAGGTCGTCGGCTTCGGCGATCCAAACGTAATCGCCCCGCGCCATTTCGACCCCACGCATCCATTGACGGAAGACCGAGCCCGAATTCTGCGCATTCACGACCAACCTGCACGAAATGTCGCAATCGGCCAGAAATTGCTGGATGACCTCGACGCTTTCGTCCGTCGAAGCATCGTCAAGCACGATCAACTCATAGGGCCGCATCGTCTGATCGGCGATCGAGCTCAGGCGCGCACCCAGATATCGGGCGTAATTGTAGTTCGGCACGATGACCGACACCCGCGGCGATGGCCTTTCTGCGTAAATCAGCAAGTCGTGCAGGTAGTGGCTGAAGCTGAATTCCTGGCGGACAATATCACGGCCCACGCCTGCCAGATTTCGAGCATTGTCCGGATCATCGAGTAGACCGTTGATGGCCTTGGCCATGGCGTCAGTGTCGAATGCAGGCACAAGACTTCCGCAATCACGCTTCAGCAAGTCCTGGAAGCCGCCTGCGCCTTCGAAGGCAACGACCGGGACCGTGGCATCAAGCGCCTCAAGTACCACCGACGGGAACGGATCTTCACGCGAAGTCAGGGCGTAAATATCCGCCGCGAAATAATATTCCTGCGGGTTCTCTACCAAGCCCACAAAGACGAAGCGATCCTCGAGCCCTGCTTCCCTCACGCGTTGCATCTGTTTGGCGTGAAAGGCGCGATCGACGTGGCCGACCCAGACCGCAACCACATCCGGATTGGACCTCATCAGAGTGAGGCAAACGTCAACGAAAAGATCGAGGCCCTTCCGATGATCGGCGTAGCCCGCGCACAAGATGATGCTGGTGTTTGTCGATAGTTGCAATTTGGCGCGGACCGCCTCGCGGACCCGTTGACGGTCCCCTGCGTGGTACGGCATGCGCAAATAGAGGCCTTGCGGTCTGACGACTGACTGGCTGACCGGCCGGCCAACAAATTCTTCAAATCCGGCTTTCACGATCTCTGCTGGGAAAACGACTGTATCGGCGCCCTCGGCAATCGCCTCGGCGGCATCAGCAAGGCCGTAGGACTTTAATATCCCGGGCAGCTCGTGGACGAGGCACACCGTGCGGAACCCCGCCTGTTTCAGCAGCGGGACGAGCATGCCGGATACGGTGGTGTTCACGACCGCCACTTCCGCGCCTGCGTTCCTGATCGCGGTCAGGCGACACAACACATCGGCGGCATCTCCCTCTGGCACATTGATCCTATGCACTGTCGCTGTGTCGGCGAAACGGCCGAGCAGCGGCCCATCACCCAGCACGACGAGATCCGGCGCGAAACCAAGCTGTGTGAACCCCTTGGCCAAATTGAGCGCCAGCAATTGTGCGCCATGCGGATGGGCGTCGTGGGAAACGATTGCGATCCGGGGTTTGCATTTCCCGCTCGCCGCCTCCAGAGCGTCGCGGGTCGCTTGCAGGTAGGCGTAGCCGTTTACGGTATCGGGCTCCAGATGAGCGCCTTCCGCCCATTCGTTCCAGGCGTTGACGAAGACCAGCCGCTCGGATGGCTCCTTGACATGGGCCAGCGTGTCCTCGATGGCGTTGCCCAGCCACCCTCGGTAGAGCGCGGGGGTGTTGTTGATGAACACGGTGCCGCCGCGCTTGCGGCGCGCCGTGTTGTCCCAGCCGGGACAAACCGAGCGGAAGAGCTTGTATTTGCGGGGTGGATAGTTCTCGCTGCGCTGCGGAAAAACAGACCAGTCATAGACAGTGGTGGCAAAATCGTCGTGCAGCGGCGCAACGGTGTGCGTGACATTTGGCGGCGCCGAATTGTTTGGCGGAAATTCCACAGCGGCATCGAACCCGTAACGGTCAGGAGACACGGCTTCGAAGGACTGGGTGTAAGCGAGGAAAATCTCGCCTATGCCGTTCTCCCGGCACCATGTCCGCCAGCGTTGCGCCGTCTCGGCTGCCGCCGGAAGCAGGCTTGGGCGATAGACAAGCAGAAGCGGCTTGCCGTCGATCCGGATGTAACGAGGGTCGCGAAGATAAGGCGCGACCTCGGCGATGAAAGCGAGATCATCCTGGGGAGAGTGATCCTGGGCGATCAGGATCTCTTGGTCCAGCCCGTCCCAGCGGCGCGACCAGTTTTCGTTGGCCCAGCAAAGGCAGAACGGCATGTCGAGGCTCTTGTCCCCGAGCCAGTTTTCGAGCGGCTTTTCCAACAGCCTCTTGCCGCCGAACCAATAAAAATAGAAGCAGAAGCCTTCCACGCCATAGAGCTTTGCCAGGTTGATCTGGCGGTACTGCACGGCGGTGTCGCGCAGATCATAGTAGCCGAGGGCATCCGGTTCATGCGGCTGGTGGTGGCCGAAAAATTGCGGTTGGGCGGGCCTGACATTGGTCCATTCGGTGAAGCCTTGCCCCCACCATTCATCGTTTTCGGGCGTCGGGTGGAACTGCGGCAGGTAGAACGCAATGACGCGCACCGGCTTTTGGTGCAGCGGCGGAGCTTCGAGACGCGGCACGTAGACGGGTTCGGGTGCAACGGCCGGGCCAGAACTGGCCGGCCGGTACAAGGCCGTCCCGACGTAGCCCATCGGTGCGTCGGGCGCCTCCAGGCTTCGCCAGGCGCGATAGGCATTCGTAACGCCAAACAGCGAAGGAAAGGTCGAAAACACCGCGCTTTTCAACTTCCGTTTAACGTCGACAGACAGCGGCAGTTTGTGCCAGCAAATGTACGCGCCGCGAGCCAAGACGCGGCGAGCGGTCATAGGTGCCTTGCCGATCGCGCGGACGCGGCTCGCAATTCCGCGCAATGGCCTGGTCAGTCGCCATGAGGTGCTGGCGTAGACTGCATCGAGAACACCGTGCAACCGGACTTCCTCGAAGCGAGCATTGTCGCGATCGGCAAGGAGCGTGCTGGCGGCCGCATGCGCCGTCGACAGTTCCGCTTGCAAGGCGTTGATCTCTTCTAACCTTTCAGCGAGCTGGGCTCTTGCGCCTGCGATCTCGTCGGAGCGGCTCTCGATCTCTCTGCGCGCCTTGGCGACCTCCTCGAGGAGCGCCTGCATTTGCGCTTCGCGATGGTCGCCCAGTTCCCGTTTGCTCGTGATCTCCTCTTCCATCGTCATCGACCGCAACGACCAGGGATTTCCAGCCTGGCTGGCAGCGTTCAGCGCCGTGCCATCAAGACGAAGGATGCTCTGTTCAACCGCCGCGACCTCTCCTGCTACGTAGCGGCGCCCGAGGACGTTCTCCTGGGACGGCCGTTTGGTTACGATACAAAGAGAGTTCAGGAACTCTACGGAATGAATCGACGCAAGCGAAGGATCATCGAATACGACCCCGTACCGATTCGCGAATGCCGCGAGTGCATCCGTTCGACTATGGTCCAGTCCCCAGTGCTCGTGATTGATCAAATCAAGCAATCGCTTGAAGAACGACATCGAGGAAAGCGGATCATAGAGGCCACCTTCGAAGTCCTGCCAGTAGCTGGTATGCAGATCTTCGACAACGAATATCCCACCATCTGAAAGATGAGGAAAATAGCCTGTGAATGTCCGTATGACGTCGGAAGATCTGTGCGAACCGTCGTCTATGATGATGTCGAAAGCCTCGGATCGATCGACAATACTGCGCTTAACGTCTTCGGCGTTAGCATCACCTATGACAACGTCGATTTTCCCGTCGTCGAAACGCAGGAGACCGCAGTTCTGGTTGATATCACAGCCCAGAATAATTTCCGCTTTTGTAAAATACTTTCCCCATATCTCAAGCGAGCCGCCGTTCTGGATTCCAATTTCGAGGATCCGAACCGGTTTGTTTCGATATCTCGAAAAAAATCGATCATACTCACTCAAGTAAATCGACCACTTGTCAGACACCTTGCCGTCATGTTTGTCGTAGAGTCGGCGAAGTGACCGGCCGCGGATATTCGTCGGCTCCGTATCCGCTTTCGGATCGCTGCCTTTCCGCGAAGTTGCTGGCTCATTCATCGTTGGAGGCTGTCCTTGATTGGCGCCAAATCGCTTCGAGGCGGTCCGGCAACAGGTCCATGGCGATGCCCCTCGATCGCGCTCGTTGTCTCCCCCGCCAAAAGGCGGCCGACCAAGGCATTTGTGGATAATTGCCACTCCGGCGCCGTCCATCCGAACGTGGCTGCGAATTTCGCGCTCGAAAGCCGCGAATTGGCGGGGCGCCCCGCCTTGGTAGGATAGTCGCTGGTCGCGATGTCGCGCACCTGCGCACGCGGGCCACCCAACGCCCGGCTTGTGTCCAGGATGTGGCGGGCAAAGCCACTCCAGTTAGTCTCGCCGGTTCCCGCCAGATGGTAGATGCCGAAGGACGCAAAGCCTGTGTGGCCACGCAGGATCGCTGCTGCACGGAGGATAGCGTCGGCGATATCGAGCGCGGAAGTCGGGTTTCCCCACTGGTCGCCCACCACCGCGATCTCGTCACGGTCGCTAGCCAGCCTGAGCATGGTCTTGACGAAATTCTTGCCGAACGGGCTGTAAACCCAACCGGTGCGCAGTATCACGTGGCGCGGGCTGGCTGCAGCCACCGCCTGTTCGCCCGCAAGCTTGGACGCGCCGTAGACGCCGAGCGGCGCGGTCGCGTCCGCCTCATCATAAGCACCGGTCTTGGTGCCGTCGAAGACATAGTCGGTCGAAAGATGAATGACCGGGACACCAAGCCGCGCTGCCGCTTCGGCCACCTTGCCGGCGCCCGCGGCGTTCACCGCAAAAGCCAGTTCGGGCTCGTCCTCGGCCTGGTCCACCACGGTGTAAGCGGCGGCCGAGACTATGACATCGGGCCTCGCCGCCGCAAGCGCCTCGAACACCGTGTCGGGCCGCGCCAGATCGAGCTGCGGCCGTCCCACGGCGACCACCTCCACGCCCGCCAGCCCTTGCCCCGCCTCCAGCAAACTGGTGGCGACCTGGCCCTCGCGTCCGGTGACGACAAGCCTCACGCCGCGCCCTTCCTGTCTTGGACCTGGCCCAGCCGCTCGCCGGCATAGCGCTGTTCGCGGATCGGGCCCCACCACCATTTGTTGTCGAGGAACCAGTCGACCGTCCTTGCCAGGCCGCTGTCGAAACTCTCGGCAGGCGTCCAGCCGAGGTCACGGCTGATTTTGGATGCGTCGATCGCGTAGCGGCGGTCGTGGCCGGGGCGGTCGGTGACGAAATTGATCAGATCACGATGGCTTTTGCCGCCTTTTCGAGGCCGCCTGATGTCAAGCAGGTCGCAGATCGTCTCGACGACGCTCAAATTCGTCCGCTCCGAATTGCCGCCGACATTGTAGCTTTCGCCCGGCATTCCCTTGGTCGCGACAAGCTCCAGCGCGCGCGCATGGTCCTCGACGAACAGCCAGTCGCGCACATTGGCGCCGGCGCCGTAGACCGGCAGCGGCTTTTCGTCGAGCGCGTTGAGGATGACCAGCGGGATCAGCTTTTCGGGGAAGTGATAGGGCCCGTAATTGTTCGAGCAATTGGAGAGCACGACTGGCAGGCCGTAGGTCTCGTGCCAGGCCCGCACCAGATGGTCCGACGCCGCCTTGGAGGCAGAATAGGGCGAGGACGGCGCGTAAGGCGTTTCCTCGACGAACATGCCGCCGTCGAAAGGCAGATCGCCGAACACCTCGTCGGTCGACACATGGTGGAAGCGGAAGCGGGCTTTCCTGTCGTCGCCAAGGCCACGCCAATATTCGAGCGCCGAATTCAGCACCCGGTAGGCGCCGACGATGTTGGTCTCGATGAAGGCGCCCGGTCCGTCGATCGAGCGGTCGACATGGCTTTCGGCGGCGAGGTTCATGACGACGTCGATCTCGTCGCGGTGGAGGATGTCGAGAACCGCCCGCTCGTCACAGATGTCGGCCTGCGCAAATTTGTAGTTGTGCGCATTCTCGATGGTGCGCAGCGAGGCCAGATTGCCGGCATAGGTGAGCTTGTCGAGATTGGTCACATGGTAGGCCGGATTGGCGCACAAATGCCGGCACACGGCCGAGCCGATGAAGCCGGCACCGCCTGTCACCAGAAAATTCATGGCGCTCTCCTCACATCGTCGCGCGTCATGCGAACACCTCGGCCTCAGCAAGCGCCGACGCCTTGAGGTCCTTGGCCGAGAGCTCGAAGGCGCCGGCCGGCGACGGCCAATCGATGCCGATATCAGGATCGTCGAAACGGATCGATCGATCATGCGCCGGCGAATAGGTGTCGGTGACCTTATACAGAACCTCGGTGTCCGGCACGAGCGTGACGAAACCGTGCGCGAAACCCTTCGGCACCAGGATCTGGTTGCCTCTCTCGGCCGATATTTCGAGCGCGACCCATTTTCCGAAGGTTTTCGAGCTGCGGCGGATGTCGACCGCCACGTCGAGAATCTTGCCTCGGATCACACGCAGCAACTTGTCCTGCGCGCGTGGAGGCAGTTGATAGTGAAGCCCCCGCACGACACCTGCCGCCGCCGAATAGGAGTGATTGTCCTGGACGAAACGCAGGTCGATGCCGGCTTCAAAAAAGCGCTCGGCATTCCAGGTCTCGATGAAATAGCCGCGCGCATCGCCGTGCCGCTTCGGCACGATCTCGAGCACGCCATCAAGACCAAGCTGCCTGAAGTCCACTCTAGTTCTCCGTCAGCTCGGTGACACGCCGGCGCAGATAGGCGGCGTATTCGTTCTTGCCCAGGCGCGTGGCGCGCTCAAGCACCTTGTCGGCGGTCAGCCAGCCCTGCTCGAAAGCGATTTCTTCAGGACAGGCAACCTTGATGCCCTGGCGGTGCTCGATGGTGCGCACGAAGGACGAGGCCTCATGCAGGCTGTCATGCGTGCCGGTGTCGAGCCAGGCATAGCCGCGGCCAAGCTGATGCACGTGCAATTTCCCGCGCTCGAGATAGACGTTGTTGACCGCCGTGATCTCGAGCTCGCCGCGCGCCGAGGGCTTGATCGTCGAAGCGATGTCGACGACATCGTTGTCGTAGAAATAGAGCCCGGTGACCGCCCAGTTGGACTTCGGCTTCTCCGGCTTTTCCTCGATCGTCAAAGCGGTGCCGGTGAGCTTGTCGAACGACACCACGCCATAGCGCTGCGGATCCTCGACATGGTAGGCGAACACCGACGCGCCGCTTTCGCGCTGCGCGGCAGCGCGGCAGAGCTGCAACAGGCCCTCGCCGAAATAGATGTTGTCGCCGAGGATCATCGACACATTGTCCTTGCCGATGAAGTCGCGGCCGATGATGAAGGCCTCGGCAAGCCCGTTGGGCCGCGGCTGTTCGGCATATGAGAGCTCAAGGCCGAACTCCGAGCCGTCGCCAAGCAATTCCCGGAAAGTGGGTAAGTCACGTGGAGTTGAGATGATCAAAATCTGTCTGATACCCGCGAGCATCAGCACACTCAGCGGATAATAGATCATAGGCTTGTCGTATATCGGCAGGATTTGCTTAGAGACCGCTAATGTTAGCGGATAGAGACGGGTGCCGCTGCCTCCTGCAAGGATAATTCCTTTCAACAAGCTCTCCTTGAAAACCGAGGCCCCCGCCCTGACAACAAGTTGCCCGTGCTTAGGTTTCAAGCAATGGCTTGTCAATCTTCCGGCTCGGGCAGCGTCTAGGATCATCCCCGTTCGTCCGAATCGGTCAATCGCGAAACAGATTTGCTACGCCCTCATCAAAAGATAGCGGGCTAGGTGCCTTCCGTTCAATCACATTCCGGTCGCAGTACGTGACCCTCGAAAACCCGGAACCAGAACTCGTAGTCATCTTGTTGGCGACTGTCACAGCGCGCGGTAGAGAAGGTCGCGGCGAGCACAGCACTGTTCTGCTCAAGTGTTGTCGAACTGACGAGGGCGCTTGCCTTGCCATGAATGGTCGAAGGGATTGGTCTGTCTCGTTTCTGCTGACGATGTTCGTGCGTGAATGTCCGACGTGGGGTTTAAAGATGACCGGACCTCTAAACAGCGCGAGTTGCGAGTGAAGCGCGCCGCGCGTGCTGGCGGACGCGCTTGCACGAAACAGTGCATAGGAGTTGTCTCTCGATTGCTGTTGCCCACAAAGGATGCGAAAAACTTCTGAAAAGACGGAAGCTCTCGGGAGGAGTTGTGCCGAAAGTATTTCTATCTATTCAAGGGCTGCGCGGGATCGCGGCACTGCTCGTCGTCGTGCATCACTACTACGGCGTCTATGGTTCAATCCACAAACTGGTCGGCGGCGATCTCCCCTGGCTTTTCTCCTACGGAAATGTGGGAGTCTTTGGCGCCGTTGGCGTGCCCATATTCTTTGTGGTTTCCGGCTTTGTCATAGGCTTACAGCGGTTCGAGATTGGCGCTGCCGGTGTCTATGATTTCATGGCCAAACGGGTATCCCGAATCCTCCCGCTCTATTGGGTGATGACCCTCGCCTATGTTTGTTGGGCCTCCCAAGTGTGGACATGGCCGCAATTGGGCCGCTCACTACTGTTCCTCGAGAGGCCTATCACAGGCCAGCTACCTGCGCTGGGGGTCGGCTGGACTCTTGAATACGAAATGTTCTTTTACATAGCATTCGCGGTCGTGGTGGTTTCCGGCATAGTTGGCACCAGGGTAAGGGGCGCGGCCATTCTGATCTCTGTCTTCGTGCTGATGGTTTACGTGAACTTATCGACCGATGCGGCGGTCCTTGGCTTTTCCGGATCTCCGGTTATCTTGGAGTTCTGTGGCGGCTTAATCATCGCATCGACCATCCAGAACTGCGCCGTGACGCGGCTATGGCTGGCGTATCTCGTTTTTGCCCTGGCGATACTAATCCTTTCGACGACAGCCTTCGTCGGTGAGTCGCGAAACGTCATTTTTTCCATGTGGGGAGCCGGGGCCTTCTTCCTCGTGTTTGGGCTTGCCGCCGCAGAGGTCGAAGGTCGGGTCTTCATGCGAGGGCGACCATTTCAGATGCTGGGTGCAGCTAGCTACGCGATCTACCTTGCGCATCTTGTCGTGCAGGGGAGCTTTTTCAAATGGCCGATTTGGTACTGGCGTTGGTACGAGGTGATAGAGCCCCACCTTGGGCTTTTGTTGATGCTCTCGTTTGCGACCGCCTGGGGGCTGGCTATCCACTATGGCTTCGAAGTCTGGGCCAACGCCTGGTTTAGGCGCTGGCTGCTGCAATGGTCGCCATCGCGTCTTCAGCTCAATCATCTTCAAATTGCCGATGGCGATGGTCTGCGTATCCCCCTTTCGCTCAGGAACCGAACCGAAACGCTGTTCCCGTGGCGCTGAGTGCGCCTAGTTCCGCACGATCCAATCCAGCAAATCTGGATCGATCGTCTCTGCGCCGGTGAAGTCGCTGACCATCTGCGCCGCAATTCCGGCCATGCGAGACGGGTTCCCTTGCTTGGACGCGACATACCTCTCTCATGCGCTCGATCGCGGCCAAGGCGTATATTCCTTGTTGGCGATCATTTCTGTGGTAAGGCGACCCCGATCGCGCTCCTTTCGGAACCCTTTGACGCCCATCGTTCCATCCGGAAAAGCGAGGTTGGCAGCAGTATCCAGTCGCAAGGGGGCGTCGATGTCGTAGTCGGAAAACTCTGGCGCGATATCTCTCTCGCGGCTGATGATGACCTCGCCATAAAGTCTGATTTCAGTGAAATCTTGATCTTGCATAGGCGACCGGACGCTGTTGCCGCAAAAAGTCGTACCCCCGGTTTTACACTCTTTTATTCACGTAAAATTCGGTGGAAAAAGCCTCCGTTTCAGGGCTGCTTGGGCAGCAGCGACCATACCGCCGGCACCAGGCTGGCGGCGAGCGCAACCTTGATCAAATCCCCGAGGACGAACGGCAAAACGCCGAACTGCCACGCCTTTTCCACGCCGATGAGGGTGGCCAGCCAGGCAAAGCCCATGGCCATCATGACGATTTCGGCGACCAGCATGGCGTTGAACAGCTTGATCGGGTGGCGGTCCCAGCCGCGGTCGGCGGCCCAGCCGACAATGGCTGCCATGACGACGAAGCCGGCGAGATAACCGCCGGTGCCGCCGATCATGTAGGCGATGCCGATGCCCTTTTCAGGCGTGCTCTGGAAGACCGGGAAGCCCATGGCGCCTTCGGCCATGTAGAGAAGCAGGGTAGCGACGCCAAGCCGCAGGCCAAATGCGGTGGCGATCAGCAGGACGGCCAGCGTCTGCATCGAGATGTCGACCGGCCCGAGCACGACTTTCGTCTTGGCCGACAGGGTCAAAAGCAGCGTTCCGGCGATCGCCAGCAAAAGCTGGGTTGCCAGGCGCTGCGCGCCCTCCTGGGGCAAAGCGAGAGAAACAAGCGGGCGCATCGTCGTTGCAAGTGCCATGGTCTTCCCCAATCCGGATTGCCGCAGATCGCGGCCTTGCGTTTTTCTATATTGGCTTCCGTGTTATGCGGCAATCAGTTTTGCCGTCTTCCTGAACAGAGATTCAACGACACCGCCATGGCGCTCAAATTCGACACCAGCTTCGATCCGGCCTATGGCGAGGGCGTCACCGTTGCGCCGGACGTCTTGCGCGTCACCGCCAAAAACCCCAGCCCGTTCACCTTTCACGGCACCAACAGCTACATCGTCGGGCGCGATACGCTGGCGGTGATCGATCCCGGCCCCGATGACGAGGCGCATTTCCAGACGCTGCTCAAGGTGATCGCAAACCGGCCGGTCAGCCATGTCTTCGTCAGCCACACGCATCGCGACCATTCTCCGCTGGCCGCCCGGCTGAAAGCGCACACCGGCGCTATTGTACTGGCCGAAGGCCCGCACCGCCCGGCAAGGCCGCTGCGGATCGGCGAGATCAACCCGCTCGACGCCAGCGCCGACACGGTTTTCGTCCCGGAGATCGCGTTGCCCGACAATGCGCTGGTCGAGGGCGATGACTGGACGATCCGGACGGTGCTGACGCCGGGCCACACCGCCAATCACGCGGCATTTGCGCTCGAAGGCACTGGCATCCTGTTTTCAGCCGACCATGTGATGGCGTGGGCGACATCGATCGTGGCGCCGCCGGACGGAGCGATGGCCGACTACATGGCCTCGCTCGACAGGCTGATCGCGCGCGGCGATCGCCTGCTGCTGCCCGGCCATGGCGGCCCGGTGACCGCGCCGCGCAGCTTCATGCGCGGCCTCAAGACCCATCGCAAGATGCGCGAACGGGCGATCCTCGAGCGGATCCGCGACAGCGACCGGACGATCCCGGACATGGTCAAGGCTATCTACCGGGACACCGACCCGCGCCTGCATGGCGCCGCCGGCCTGTCGGTGCTTGCCCATCTCGAGGACCTGGTGGCGCGCGGCCTGGTTGCTACCCAGGGTGACCCGGCCATCGACGGCGTTTTTGTGCCGGTGGGGTAGAGAACTATTCAGCCGGCGCGGCACCCACCTGCCCTGCAACCTCCTGGTCGAGTTCGGCGAGGAACCCGACGATGCGCGCCGCATTGTCGCCGAGGTCGTAGCGGCCGTAGCGGGAGGCCGAGCGCATGTCGACGACGATCGTGTCGCCGTCATTGCTGACCCGGATGGCGACGTCGGCGGGCAGGCCGACCACGAAGCTCCGGGCAACGGCCGATATCGTCACCTCGTCCTGACCGTCCGTCACCGGATATGGCGCAGTAAGTTGCCAATCGCGGCGGTCGAGCACGGTTTCAACGGCGTCGACGACGGTTTCGAAAGGCAGATTGTAGCTATGCCCGGTGACCAGCGGATAGGCGTCGGCCTGCAGGCGCGCTTCGCCCGGCGTTGGCAGCGCGAGCACGTTCATGTCCTTGGTGCGGTCGCTGGTGTCGAGCACTGGCGGATTGTCGAGGTCCGTCGTGATGTCCCTCAGGGGCGGCGTGGTCGCCGCCAAATAGGTGGCAAAGCCGTAGGGCGTCAGCACCAGCAGCGCCAGCAGGGCGCCGATCGAGAGGTCGCGGCCGCCACGGTCACCGAAATGCCACAGCCGGGACAAAGCGAGGCCGGCAAACAGCAAAGCGAACGCGGCAAGCAAGGCGACGATCGCCAGCACCCACAGGAAGGCCGGCGTTTCGACCAGTTCGAAATGATGGCCGGCCAGCACGGTCAGCAGCAGGACCAGGGCAAAAGCGCCCGTGCGCCGCGACCAGCCGGCCGCCTTCGATGTCTGCCGCTCGTCAATTTCCATTGTCTTCAGCACCGCCCCAACCCGCACAGACGCTTAGAGCAAAGGATGCTCAAATTGAACATCCCCTGCCCTAACGTTTTTGCCGCCGGTAGCTTGAAGGTCAAGGAAACGCACGGTCCCGGTCAATCCGTCGGCAGGCGGTAGTCGCTGAACTGCTTGCGCAAGGTGATCTTCTGGATCTTGCCGGTGGCGGTGTGCGGGATTTCGCTGATGAAAGCGACGTCGTCGGGCATCCACCATTTCGCCACCTTGCCGTCCATGAACGCCAGTATGTCCGCCTTGCTCGGCTCCTTGCCGGGTTTGGCGACCACGACCAGCAAGGGCCGTTCGCCCCATTTCGAATGATGGACGCCGATCGCCGCGGCCTCGGCGACATCGGGATGGCCGACGGCGAGGTTCTCCAGGTCGATGGTCGATATCCACTCGCCGCCCGACTTGATGACGTCCTTGGCGCGATCGGTGATCTGCATGTAGCCGCCGGAATCGATATGGGCGACATCGCCAGTGTCGAACCAGCCGTCCTTGTCGAACTGCTCGGCGCCGACGCCGCCATAATAGGCGCTGGCGACGGCTGGACCGCGCACCTTCAGCCGGCCGAAGGTCTTGCCGTCCCAGGGCAGTTCCTTGTCGTCATCGTTCGTCACCTTCATCTCGACGCCGAAGGGCGGGTAGCCCTGCTTGCCCTGGATATCGAGCCGGGCCTCGCCCTCGAGCGCTTGATATTGCGGCTTCATGGTGCACAGCGTGCCGAGCGGCGACATTTCGGTCATGCCCCAGGCATGGATGACTTCGACGCCGTAATTGTCCTGGAATTTCCTGGTGATGGCGCGCGGACAGGACGAGCCGCCGATGACGACTTTGCTGAGATGGGGAAGCTTCTTGCCGGTCTCTTCGAGATGCTGCAGCAGCATCATCCAGACGGTCGGCACGGCGGCGCTGAAGGTCACTTTCTCGGTGTCGAGCAGCTCGTAGATCGAGGCGCCGTCCATCTTGCAACCGGGCATGACCAGCTTGGCGCCGATCATCGGCGCGCTCTGGCCAAGGCCCCAGGCATTGGCATGAAACATCGGCACGACGGGGAGGATCGTGTCCCGCGCGGAGAGGCCCATGGCGTCGGGCATGGCGGCGATCATGGCATGCAGCACATTCGAGCGGTGGCTGTAGAGCACGCCTTTGGGATCGCCCGTCGTGCCGGAGGTGTAGCACATGCCGGCTGCGGTGTTTTCGCCGAAAACCTTCCAGGCGAAGTCGCCATCGGCCTCGTTCAACCAGTCCTCATAGGCAACCACATTCGGCAGCGTCGTTTCAGGCAGATGCGCCTTGTCGGTCAGGACGATCACCTTTTTCAGCGATTTGACCGCGCCGGCGATCTTTTCCAGCAGCGGCATGAAGGTCAGGTCGACGAAGATCCCTCTATCCTGCGCATTGTTCATGATCCAGACGATCTGCTCGGGGAACAAACGCGGGTTAAGCGTATGGTAGATGGCGCCGATGCCCATGATGCCGTACCAGGCCTCTATGTGGCGCGCCGTGTTCCAGGCCAGGGTCGCGATGCGGTCGCCGAGCACAAAGCCATCGCGCTCCAACCGTTGAGCGACCTTGAGCGCGCGGCGATGAACTTCAGCATAGGTGGTGCGAACGACAGGACCTTCGATCGAGCGCGAGACGATCTCGCGCGTCCCGTGCTGCCGCTCGGCATTGTCGATCAGCTTGTGGCAGAGCAGCGGCCATTGCTGCATCAGTCCGAGCATCTGGTTCCTCCCATTGCTTCCTCGTTTTTCCCGTCTTTTGTTCCATTGTGGGACGAACGGACGGATTGTCCAGCCATGACGTCTCCAACCGTTAACGGCTGAAGCAAGCAGTGATCGAAAGGCGGGGAAAACCGCCACAATCCGGCCATCGTCGACGTTAAGGTTCGTTAACGGGGTAGGGGTGCGGATTGGCGACTGAAAGAGGTTCGCATGGACACGCAGCTCGACGACAAGCAGATCGACGACAGGCAGATCGACGACAGGCAGATCGACGACAGGCAGATCGACGACAGGCAGCTGGCTGACAGCGGGGCCGAAGACGTGCAGTTGGACGATATTCAACTCGACGACAAAGAGCTTGAAGACACGCTTGCCGCAAGTCTGGCCGATCTCGTGCCGGAGGCCAAAAAGGTTTCCGAAGACGAATTTGTCGAGGTGGTCGGCGGCGCCCTTGAGGCGGTCGGCGGCACGCTGCTATTCAAAATGTGCGTCCAGAACGAAGGCGAAGGCCAGCATGTCGCCGCCGCATCGATCGGCGACGGCGGCAATCGCCAGTTCCTGCTGCTCACCTTGCCGACAGGCGGCGGCCCACTGAAGGTCGAGACGACGTCAAGAAGCACCAACCCGGTAGCCGGTATTGCCGCGGCCTATGCCGGCCTCATGGACGTGTTCAAGACCGCAGCCTGAGCATTCCACGCGGGATCGTTTTTAGTGATCGGAAGGCCAGCTCTGGCCTACTGGCAAAGGCTTGCGCAACGGGTTCTCCAGACACATTTTAGAGACATGGGAAGCAATCCCGCACGCTCTCAATCGGACTGTGCTCCCAATCGAAGAAGGAGAACCCCGCATGGACCAGATCGCCAACCCCGCCCCCGGCTTTCAGAGCAATCCCGGCAAGGTCATCACCGTCGAACCCTATCGCGGTACCGTGGTCGTGCGTGCCGGCGATACGGTGATCGCCTCATCGACGCGGGCGAAGCTTCTGTCCGAACCGCCCTACCCCCAGGCATTCTACATCCCCTTCGAAGACATCGACTTCACCCAGCTCGGCAAAACCACCCTGTCGACCCACTGCCCCTACAAGGGCGACGCCAGCTACTGGAGCGTGCTGCCGGCCGGTGAGACCGGCAAGGACGCGATGTGGGGCTATGAGCAGCCCTTCGACGAAATGGCTGAGATTCGCGACCACGGCGCGTTTTATCCCAACAGGGTCATTATCGAAGCAGCACCGGCCTGAGCAAGCGACTCAAGCCGCCGTTGCTCGCTTCGTCATCCCAGGGTCTTCGCGACGGAGCTTCGCTCCTGTTTCATCCTGGGATGACGACGTTTAGAGGCCTCGGCTAATCTCAAACGTCGGCGACGTTAGTCCAAAGGCGATGAAACTGCCTGCCGCCGCCCAATCCTAATCAGTCGTCCCGTCGTTGCCGACACCGTCGGCGTCATCCAGCCGCACGAACATCAGCCCCTTGGCCTTCAGCGCGAGCAGACCTTGCACGACGCCCTCGCCGGCGGCGTGGGTCGGCTGGTTGATGTGGGCGATGATGACATCGCCATCCTTGGCGGCGGCGATGCGCCGGGCGGTTTCTTTTGCACCAAGCAACGAGCCGCCATCGCCGTTGATCGAAAAGCCGGCGATCTTGAAGCCGAGCCTGCGGATCATGGCGATGGCCGACGGACTGTATTCGGCGGTCGCGCCGCGAAACCATTTCGGCGCCGGCTCGCCGGTGCCAGCGAGAGCGGCGGCGCCCGATTCGACTTCGGCCCGCACCGCTTCCGGGCTGCCGGCGCTGCGGATGCCATAGATCTTGCGCGGCGTGTCGACGGCCGGGATGTGATGGCCGCCATGGTTTTCCAGTTCGAACAGGTCCGGATGCGCGCGCATGATCTCGACGACGGCGGCGTTGCGCTTCAGCCAGATGCCGGTGACGAAGATCGTCGCCGGAATCCGGTTCTCCACCAGCGCCGACAGGATCCTCGTATCGGTCTGGCCGCCGCAGGCGTCGAGCGTAAGCGCGACGCGGCCGACATTGCCACTGCCACCATCCTCAGCCTTCAGATGCAGCGTCGGCTCGACAAGCGGCGCGGCCTGGGCCGAGGACACGGCCAGGATAGATAGCGCCAAGGCGCAAAACAGCTTTTGCAAGGGATGCCTGTCTTGTCTGAGAATCGGCGCTGTCATAGCCGCATCCCAGGACCCGCAACAAGGCGGAAATTGGGATCGTGGCCGTGAGAAAGCTGATATCCCGACAATGTGACCGCCGCGCACCGTCAGACGGCGTGTTCCAGTTCCACATGCGTCCGTGAGAGGACTTCGCGCACGGCCGCGACGACCGGTTCGACCTCGAGGCGCCAGACGCAGCAGGCCTTGCTGGGATCGAGCGGATTGCACAGGCTGCCCGCCACGCAATTGCACGGCATGGATGGCTGCAAGGCGAGGCTGGGCACGCCGACCGGTCCCCAGACGGCCGGGCTGGTCAGGCCGAAAAGGCCGACAACCGGCGTTCCGGCCGCTGCTGCCATGTGCATGGGGCCGCTCTCATTGCCGACAAACAGCCGCGCCTGCTGCAACACCGCCAGCAGCGTTTCCAGCGACAGCGCGCCGACGAGGTTGATGATCGACGCGGCACTGGCGAGGATCTGCTCGGCCGGCTTGCGCTCGTCAGGGCCGCCGACGAGTACGAAATCCAGTCCGGTTTCGCGCGAAATCGTGTCGATCACGGCGGCAAAGCGTTCATGCTGCCAGCGCCGGCCGTGAAAACTGGCGCCGGCATGCACCGCGACAAAGCCGTTTGGCCGCAAATGGTGTTTGTCCAGCAATGCCTGGGCCCTCGCCGTCTCCATCGGCAATGGCCGAATCGACGGCACCCGCACGCGCAGGCCGACGCCGAGCGGCTCGAGCGGCGAAAGGTAGCGGTAGAGATAGTGACGTTCGCCAAAACCGAACGGCTCAGCAAAGACATTGGCGGGCTGGCGCTCATGCCAGCGCAGCGGCCTTTCAGGAGGATTGTAGCCGATGCGGGTGCTGGCGTTGAGGAACCTGACGATGAGCCGCGATGTCTTTGAATCGGTGAGGTCGATGGTCAGGTCGAAACGGAATTGGCGCAGCTTGCTGATCATAGAATAGAGCTCGCGCCCACGCTCCAGCGGGGTGCCGCGCATGGCGGCGCGGCGGAAGCTGACGACCTCGGCGGCGATGCCGTGCGCGGTGACGAAACTGGCGAGGCGCGCCTCGCAGAGAAAGACGATCCTGACACCGGGATATTCGAGCTGCAGGTTCTTGGCGAGCGTGGAGGACAGAACAATATCGCCGATGAACTTGGTCTGGATAATCAGGATCGAGCGGAAGGGTCTGGGCGAAATCTGTAACATCTTTTTCTCGGCACCGGGCGGGTTGGGGGGCCGTGAAATTAGGAAGAAACGATGTCGGGATTGCGTGTTGGGGCGCGCACATCAGCGTGAATTTGCTTACAAAATCGTAAGCTTAGCGCCAAACGGCCACCCAGGGGTGGCCGTTTCATCGATACCGAAAGGACTGTGTCGAAATCAGGATGCCGCGGCGCTCTTTTTGGGGCGCGGCACTGCTGTTTTGGCAATCTGCACCGCGGCTTGGGCTGCGGCCAATCTTGCGATCGGCACGCGGTAGGGAGAGCACGAGACATAGTCGAGGCCGACCTCTTCGCAGAAGCGGATCGAGGCCGGATCGCCGCCATGTTCACCGCATATGCCGAGCTTGATGTCGGGCCGTGTCGCCCTGCCCTTTTGCGCAGCCATGCGCACCAGTTCGCCGACGCCCTCGATGTCGAGCGAGACGAACGGGTCCTGCTCGATGATGCCTTTCTGCCGATAGGTCTCGAGGAAGGACGCCGCATCGTCGCGCGAGATGCCGAAAGTGGTCTGGGTGAGATCGTTGGTGCCGAAGGAGAAGAACTCGGCTGTAGCAGCGATGACGTGGGCGCGGATCGCCGCGCGCGGAAGCTCGATCATCGTGCCGGTGAGATAGTCGATCTTGACGCCGGTCTCGTCCATGACAGCCTTGGCGACCGCATCGATGCGCGCCTTGACGTAGTCGAGCTCCTTCACCAGGCCGACCAGCGGCACCATGATCTCGGGAACGACCAGCGCGCCGGCTTTCTTGCCGGCCTCGACGGCTGCCTCGAAAATGGCGCGCGCCTGCATCTCGGCAATCTCGGGATAGGAGACGGCGAGACGGCAGCCGCGATGGCCGAGCATCGGGTTGAACTCGTGCAGGGCTTCTGTGCGCTGCCTGAGCTTGTCGGGCGAGACGTTCATGGCGGCGGCGACCTCCGCCACCTCCGCTTCCGTCTTGGGCAGGAATTCGTGCAGCGGCGGATCGAGCAGCCGGATCGTCACCGGCAGGCCGGCCATGATCTCGAACAGTTCGAGGAAATCCGAGCGCTGCATCGGCAACAGCTTGGCAAGCGCGGTGCGGCGGTCCTTCTCGGTATCGGCCAGGATCATCTCGCGCATGGCGACGATACGCTCGCCGTCGAAGAACATGTGCTCGGTGCGGCAGAGGCCGATGCCTTCGGCGCCGAAGGAGCGCGCCATGCGCGCATCGAGCGGCGTCTCGGCATTGGTGCGCACCTTCATGCGGCGCACCGCATCGGCCCATTCCATGATGGCGGCGAAATCGCCCGACAGTTCCGGCTGCAGCATCGACACGGCGCCCTTCAGCACCTGGCCGTTGCTACCATCGATGGTGATGATGTCGCCCTTGCGGAAGGTCTGGCCCATAGACATCAGCGTGCCGGCCTTGTAGTCGACACGCAGCGAGCCGGCGCCCGAAACGCAAGGCTTGCCCATGCCGCGCGCGACCACGGCGGCGTGGCTGGTCATGCCGCCGCGCGTGGTCAGGATGCCTTCCGAAGCATGCATGCCGTGAATGTCTTCGGGGCTGGTTTCGATGCGCACCAGGATTGCCTTGCGACCTTGCGTCTTCAGATCCTCGGCATCGCCCGAGGAGAAAACAATCTCGCCGGTCGCCGCGCCCGGAGAAGCCGGCAGGCCGACGCCGATGACATCGCGCGCGGCCTTGGGGTCGATGGTCGGATGCAACAGCTGATCGAGCGAGGCCGGATCGATGCGGGCGACCGCCTCCTCCGTCGTGATCAGCTTGTCGCGCGCCATTTCGACGGCGATCTTCAGCGCCGCCTTGGCGGTGCGTTTGCCGGAACGCGTCTGCAGCATCCACAATTTGCCGCGCTCGATGGTGAATTCGAGGTCCTGCATATCGCGGTAGTGCTGTTCCAGGCGGTCGGAGATGTCGACGAAGGAGCGAAACGCGTCCGGCATCAGTTTCTGCAGCGACGGCTTGTCGGAGCCAGCGGCAATGCGCGCCGCCTCGGTGATGTTCTGCGGCGTGCGGATGCCGGCCACGACATCCTCGCCCTGCGCGTTCACCAGGAACTCGCCGTAGAGCATCTTTTCGCCGGTCGAGGGGTTGCGCGTGAAGGCGACGCCAGTGGCTGACGTCTCGCCCATATTGCCGAACACCATGGCCTGGACATTGACCGCCGTGCCCCAGCTTTCCGGGATGTCGTGCAGGCGCCGGTAGGTGATGGCGCGGTTGTTCATCCAGCTGGAAAACACCGCGCCGATCGCCCCCCACAGCTGCTCGTGCGGGTCCTGTGGAAACGGCCTGTCGAGCTCCTCCTCGACCTTGGCCTTGTAGAGGGCAATGACGCTCTGCCATTCCTGCGCTGTCAGTTCGGTGTCGAGCTCGTGGCCGAGGCTCGCCTTCTGGTCCTCGAGGATTTCCTCGAACACTTCGTGGTCAAGACCCATGACGACATCGGAATACATCTGGATGAAGCGGCGGTAGCTGTCATAGGCAAAGCGGGCATCGCCGGAATCGGCTGCCAGCGCCTCGACCGTCTCGTCATTGAGGCCGAGATTGAGCACGGTGTCCATCATGCCCGGCATCGAGGCCCTGGCCCCGGAGCGGACCGAGACCAGAAGCAGCTTCGACGGATCGCCGAAACGGCGCCCGGTCAGTTGCCCGATATGGTCCAGCGCCTTGACGACATCGGCCTGCAACGCGGCCGGATAGCTGTTGCCGTTGGCGTAATAGGCGTTGCAGACTTCGGTGGTGAGCGTAAAGCCCGGCGGCACCGGCAGGCCAAGACTGCACATCTCGGCCAGATTGGCGCCTTTGCCACCGAGAAGGTTGCGGTCGCCCGCACGTCCTTCCGCGGCGCCATCGCCGAAGGTGTAGACCCATTTGGTCATGCTCGCCCTCCAAGTTCTCGGAAGATTAGAACCCCGGGGCCCAAGACCCGGTTCCCCCGCGCTCCGACCCGAGCGTTATTATGCTGCAGTGCGAAAGGCAAGGCGTGGCCGGCCAGGCGCGCCAACTACAATCGATTAAGGAAAGCCGCATCAAAAAGACTTGCTGTATCGCTGCCCAAGATATAGAACATATAGGGAACAAGTTGGGAGCAGCGTGATGAAACTCAACGGAAAACTCGACTATCTCGAACTGCCCGCGACCGGCGCGACGCTGGACAGCGTCAAGGCTTTCTACAGCGCCGCCTTCTCGTGGTCGTTCACCGATTACGGGCCGACCTATTCAGCCTTCGGCGAAGGGCTCGATGGCGGCTTCCAGGCCGATGCAGGCGAGGCTCCGGCGAAACCATTGCCGGTGCTCTATTCGCAGGATCTGGAAGCAACCCTCGACGTTGTCGAAAGCGCCGGCGGCACGATCGTCAAGCCGATATTCTCGTTCCCGGGCGGCAGGCGGTTCCATTTCACCGATCCCGCCGGCAACGAGTTGGCGGTCTGGGGCGAATAGCGCTTCCCCGCGCGAAGCGGTGGATCAGTTTTGCACAGTGGCCAACTCGGCATTGAGCTTTCGTGCCGCTCGTCTTATAAGGCCGCGCGCAACGGGCAAAGCTCGCTTGCTGGGGCGTCGCCAAGTGGTAAGGCATCGGTTTTTGGTACCGACATTCCCAGGTTCGAATCCTGGCGCCCCAGCCAAATCACATGCCTTTGGAATCAATGATTTACCGACCTTATCGATGGCTCCCGTCAGGAGCTATCTGACTCCCACGCGACCCCGACTCCGTTGACAGAGCCGGGGCCGTGCGGAGAGGATCAGTAATCGTTGTCGTCCTGGATGACGACGGGATGATGCCGATGATGTCGATAATAGCGATGATGGCTGCGCTCGATCGAGCCGGTCACGATGACCGTATCCCGGCGATGATGTCTGCGGCCGTGGTCGTAGAAGGCAACCGTGCCGTGTCTGCGGTGATGAAGGCGTTGACCCTGGTCATTGATGACCTTTACGCTCCTGTGATGATGTCGATGGTGGGTCGTGATGACCACGTCAGCTTCGGCTGCCGGAGCTATCGTCGGCATGGCAATGAACAGCGCCAAGGCGCTCACGATCATTGTTTTCATTGTAATATCTCCACCTGCTAATTATCCCTTCGCGGGGATAACCGCGTCCCATCCCTTTGGTTCCGAGTAGCGTCGTCGGTCCACGGGCGCGATCAGTGACGGCTGCTCCCGTGCAACACGGCGTATCGAAAGAAGAAGTTGCGACAGCAGCTCCTGTTGGCAACTTCTGGTAAAGGCGCTCTTTCAAGCCGACCACCAGGGTTACGCCACTCGACAAAGGAGCGCTGCACAGGACCCTTCTATGTCGTCGCGTTCGATCTCCTGATCTGTGACGGGAAACACCCGTCTTGCGAGGAAGACCGTCGGCACAATTTGTGAGATTTACGAGACCAATCAGGCCATCTTAGATCGCCTAAGTCGGGCCGTCTCAGATCCCGTAAGAAAGTGCAAGGTAAACCACCGGCGCCAAGATCAGCAGAACCGCGATTCCGATAACCACTGCGATTGCCAGGCGCTCTGTTCGCCTGACAAGCTCAGCGACCTTGTCGTCGTCAGCCGATGGTATGAGGTCAAGAACGGAAGAAACCTCCGCAGGACTGTCGTTGTCGTTTGCGGGTCGGGTTGCGCCGTCACGCACAGATCTCTGGACAAAGGTCACTGTTAGCCTCGCTATTGAAACGCACGCCGTTGGCGGTGTCACGACAATCGGGTGCCCGCTAACCTCTCAGGAATGGCGGGCACCCGATTGACCACCGATGAAGGGACTCATGCTCGGCAGCCCGGTTCCAATGTATCGGGAGGGCATAGGTTGCCCGCCTTCAGGCCTATGGCTCCGACGTCAGGACTTCAGTCATACCCTGTTCGGACCTTGGTCTGGCAATCGACGAAGCGATGGCCGCCATTTTGTTTCGACGCAGAAAATGCGGGAACATTAGTAGGCTCTTACGAGTTCACTCCCAGCAACTAGTTCGGGAGAGATACGGTGAACAACATAATCTGGCTCATCGGAGCAGTCGTTATCGTGATTGCGATACTGAGCTTCCTGGGCTTCCGATAAACGTGGCAGCTGAATTGCGGTCGGAGCCTATTGCCATCTGCGCCTTGTAGGCATCGCTTTCGCGTTGGCCGGGCGCTTTGCATGTGGGCTTTGGCGTTCGCTCTCAGGTGGCGCTTAAATTCCTTCTCTTCGAACCTTACAGAATGCGCGTCGCAAGCAGGTCGCAAGGGCGACGGTCCTGTTGCAACAGTCGGATCGACGCCATCGCCGACGAAATCAACAAAGCATGCTGCGTCAGCTCGCCTCGCGCATCGCCTCGGCGGCCTGCAGATCGACCGAGACCAGTTGGCTGACGCCCTGCTCGGCCATGGTCACGCCGAACAGGCGGTTCATGCGCGCCATCGTGATCGGGTTGTGGGTGATGATGACGAAGCGCGTCTCGGTGGTCGCGGCCATTTCGTCCATAAGGTTGCAGAAGCGTTCGACATTGTGATCGTCGAGCGGCGCGTCGACTTCGTCGAGCACGCAGATCGGCGCCGGATTGGTCAGGAACACGGCAAAGATAAGCGACATCGCCGTCAGCGCCTGCTCGCCGCCGGACAGCAGCGTCATGGTCTGCGGCTTCTTGCCGGGCGGACGGGCCAGGATTTCGAGCCCGGCTTCGAGCGGGTCGTCGGATTCGATCAGCTGCAATTCGGCCGTGCCGCCACCGAACAGATGCGAGAACAGCCGCTGGAAATGGCCGTTGACCACCTCGAAAGCGGCAAGCAGCCGTTCGCGGCCTTCGCGGTTCAGGCTCTGGATCGCTTGCCTCAGTTTGCGGATTGCCTCGATGATGTCCTCGCGCTCGGAAACGATGGCCTCCAGCCGGTCCGACAGTTCCTTCTGCTCTTCCTCGGCGCGCAGATTGACGGCGCCGAGCCGCTCGCGCTCAACCTTCAGCCGGTCGAGCTGGCGCTCGATCTCGGCCATTTCGGGCATCGGGCTGTCGGCTTCCAGGCCAGTATGGCGAATGACCAGATGCGGAGGCGTGTTCAGCGTTTCCTGGATGCGCGCCTCGACCTCGAGCCGGCGCTCGTCGGCGGCGGTCAATCGCTCTTCGGCGCGGACGCGGGTTTCGCGGGAATCGGCCAGCGACTGGATCGCCGCGGTGGCGGCCTTGTCCAGCTCGGCCTGCTTGGTCTCGGCCTCCTGCAAGCGGTCGGCGGCTGCCTTGCGCAAGGTCTCGGCCTCGGTTAGCTGCGACAGCAGCGCGCGCCGCCTGGCGTCGATCTCGTCGGGGGCGTCGGCCAGCGTTTCGCGCTCGGCCTCGGCCTCGGCCCTGCGCTCGCCCAGCGAGGCAATCTGCGTCGAGGCGTTTTCGGCCCGCTGCAACCAGTTGCTGCGCTCGGCGCCGATGGCGTCGAGCCGGCGCGTGCGCGCCTCGGCTTCGCGGCGCAGGCCTTCATGGACGGCGCGCGCGTCGGCCAAGGTTGCGCGGTCCCTGCCGACATTGGCGGCGGTCTGTTCAAGCTGCAATTGCAGGTCGCCGAGATCGGGGGCGTCCTGCAGCAGCATTTCGGCCTCGGCGAAGGCGGCGGCCGTCTCTTCATGGCTGTCGACGATGCGCGCGCGCGCCTCGTCGAGCGCGGCGCGGCGGCTTGCCAATTCGCCGCCGGCCTTTTCGGCCTCGGCCAGTGCGCTGCGGGCGGCGTCCAGGCCGTGCTGGGCATCGCGCCCGGCCTGGCGGGCATTGCGTTCGGCCTCACTCGCCTGGCGGAGTGCCTGTTCGGCCTGGGCAAGGGCGGCTTCGGCCTCGCGCACGATCTGCGTCGCCTGTACCGCCTCGGCATCGAGCTCGGCCAGCCGGTTCTTCTGCGCCAGCCTTTGCGCGGCCGCGGTCGGTGCATCGGCGCTGGCGGTCAGCCCGTCCCAGCGCCACAGCGCGCCGTCGCGGCTGACCAGCCGCTGGCCGGGAGCGAGCAGAGCCTGCAGCCGGCGGCCGTCAGAGGTGTCGACAATGCCGATCTGCGCCAACCGTCGGGCAAGCTGCGAAGGCGCGCGCACCACGCTGGCGAGGCTCTTGAGGCCTTCCGGCAAGGCCGCATCGCCTGATTGAACCTGGCTTTCGCCCCAGTGCACCGGCGCGCTGCGGTCGAGCGGCACGTCGAGATCCTCGCCAAGCGCAGCACCAAGGGCCGTCTCATAGCCGCGTTCGACGCTGAGTTGCTCCAGCACCGACGGGAAAAGATCGCCGCTGGCGGCATTGAGGATCTTGGCCAGCGTGCGGGCTTCGGTCTCGATGCCGGCGAGTTCGGCCCTGGCATCCTGCAGCGGCGGACGGGCGGCACTCTCGGTGGCGCGCGCCTCGGCGACCGCCTGTTCGGCAGCAATGGCGCCGGCCTCGGCCTCCTCCAACCGGGCGAGCGCGTCCTCGACCAGAGCGCGCTTCTCGGCGGGATCGGGCAAGCCCGCAACCTTCGACACAATCTCGGACAATTCGCGGTCGACATCGGCCAGCTGGCGGGCAAAGCGATCGCGGCGTTCGGCGTTTTCGCGCAGCGTTCGTTCGATCTGATTGCGCGCGGCGGCGGCCTCGGCGCGTTCGGCGGTCAGCGCAGCGAGCTTGGCTTCGCTCTGCGACAGCGTTGCGCCGGCCTGCTCGAAAGCGGCCCGCGTCGTGGCCTCGCGCTCGGCGGCGCCGGCATTTTCGGAGTTGAGCGTGGCTTCTTCCTCGCGCAGGCGCTCAAGAATATCCGCATTGTCGCGGACCATGCGCTCCTCGCGGGCGATGTCGCCGTCGAGCTGCTGCAGCCGGCGCTCCAGTTCGGCCTGGCGGGCGCGGATGCGGCCAGCCTCCTCCTCGATCTGAGCCTTGGCGATCGACAGGCGCTGGAAGGCGGCAGCCGCGGCGGCCTCGGCATCGCGCAGATCGGGCAGCCGGTGGGCGCCGATGCCTTGCTCGCGGGCGGCAGCCATCTGGGCGGCGGCGCGGTCGCCGACCAGAGCTGTGGCAACCGCCAATGCCGAACGCGCATCGCCCTCCTGGGTTTTGGCCAAAGTCCAGCGCAGATGCAAGAGCGTGGCTTCCGCCTTGCGGATATCGGCCGACAGGTTCTTGAAGCGCGATGCCTGGCGCGCCTGGCGCTTAAGGCTTTCGATCTGGCTCTCCAGTTCGCCGACGACATCGTCCAGCCGTTCCAGATTTTGTTCGGCCGCCTTCAGCCGAAGCTCGGCCTCGTGACGGCGCGTGTGCAGGCCGGAAATGCCGGCGGCCTCTTCGAGCAGCGCGCGGCGCGCCTGCGGCTTGGCCTGGATCAGTTCGCCGATGCGGCCCTGTCCGACCATGGAAGGCGAGCGCGCGCCGGTCGACTGGTCGGCGAACAGAAGCTGCACGTCCTTGGCGCGGGCTTCCTTGCCGTTGATGCGGTAGAGCGAGCCGGCTTCGCGCTCGATGCGGCGCGACACTTGCAATTCATCGGCGTCGTTGAAGGCGGCGGGCGCGGTCCGGTCGCTATTGTCGAGGAACAGCGTGACTTCGGCGGTGTTGCGGGCCGGGCGCGTTCCCGAGCCGGAAAAGATCACGTCGTCCATGCCGGACGCGCGCATGTTCTTGTATGAGCTTTCGCCCATCACCCAGCGCATCGCCTCGACAAGGTTCGACTTGCCGCAGCCATTCGGCCCGACAATGCCGGTCAGGCCACGTTCGATGACGAACTCGCCGGGTTCGACGAAGGACTTGAAGCCGAGGAGGCGAAGGCGCGAAAACTTCATTCGCGCCTGCCTGAAAGGCACAAAGGTGCGCTGACGCCGAAGCGCAGTCGCTCCGGCGCCGCCCGGACGTCAGAGCAGAGGGTCGATGATGGCCGATATTTCCTCAATCGACATCGCACCTTTGTAGGTTTTCCCGTTGATGAAGAAGGTCGGCGTCGAGTCGACCTTGAATTCATCGGCGCCGCGCTTCTGGACCGATCTCACATCGTCCAGAAGTTTCTGGTCCGTCAAGCAGGCCTCGAAGGACTCCTGTGTAAAACCGGCGAGCTTGGAGATCTGCAGCAGCGCATCCTTGGTATTGTTGACGCCGACCCAGTTGGCCTGCTGCTTGAACAGCACGTCGACCATCGGGAAATAATTGTCCTTCGAACAGCGCGCCAGCATGAAACCGGCCTCGGCGCTCGGATCGAATGGGAATTCGCGCAGGATGTAACGCGCCTTGCCGGTGTCGATGTATTTGGTCTTCAACTCAGGGAAGGTGGTCGCGGCGAAATGCGCACAATGCGGGCAGGTCATCGAGGCATATTCGACGATGGTGACCTTGGCGTCATCCTTGCCGAGCTGCTTGTCGGGCAAAGCGCCGGGCTTCAGCAGTTCGGCCATGTCGACATTGCCGGAAGACTCCGGGACCTTGACGGCGGCCGGAGTGGCAGGCGTCGAAGCAGGCGCGGGAGCCGCAGGCTTCACATCCGCTGCTTTGGCATCCTCGCCTGAATCGCTGCATGCGGCGAGCATAGCCACTGCCGGAATGACGGCCAGCGAAGACAGGAGGTTTCTGCGGGACAAGCTACGGTTCATGCGAATCACCTGACTGTGGTTTGATTTTGCAACGCAAAGGCTAGAAAAGGCGAGAGTTGGCGGGAATTAAGGCATCGCCGTCCCCATTCCAATCGCCAAACTCTACATGCAGGATCACGAATGCGCGAGATAGATGACGCGTTCATGACCGACTGATTACCGGTTGATTACCTTGGCCGCTTCCTTTGGCCAAGAATTGTGGCGCCAAGACGCTCCAGCGAGGCGCGCAAGCCTTCATCCTCGATCTTGCCGACGGTATCGGACAATTTGGCCTTTTCGACGGAAGTCAGTGCTCTCGGCGTCGGTTTCGGCCGGGCTTTGTCCCTCAGCACCGGCTTTTGCACGATCCGGATCCTGCCGATCGCGTTGAAGCCGAGAAAGGCATTGACGCGGTTGATGATCTCGCCGGTCTCGTGCTGTAGGTGCAGCGCGGCCATGCCCTCGCAGGCGATGACCAGCACCGCCGGCTCGAACGGATCGTCCTCATGCATGCGGCGCGGCCACTGGATTTTTTCGGGGCGCGAATGGCCGGCGAGCCTGGGGCCGGCGATCTCTTCCCATGACTGCACCAGCCCGATCGAAATGCCGGCCCGCTTGCGCAGCACGGGGTCGAGGATCGCGGTCGCGAGATCGCTCACCGGAACGGGATTGCCGTAAGGCGTTCTCCCTGCCATGTACGTTCTCCAGCCACGCTCCTCACCAGCCTAGAGCCAGCCCGCGATCAATGGCACTGCACGAACAGACCCGCAAGGCCGCATCCGGACCAACTCTATCGGGAGAGATCGCCGCGCGTCTGCTTGCCTGGTACGACGCGCACCATCGCGAACTGCCGTGGCGGATCACGCCGCACGCCGCGGCCGGCGGTGCACGGCCGGACCCCTATCGCATCTGGCTTTCGGAAGTGATGCTGCAGCAGACCACGGTCGAAGCGGTAAAATCCTATTTTCGCGCCTTTGTCGAGAAATGGCCTGATGTGAAGGCGCTGGCGGCTGCGCCGGCCGAGGATGTGATGAAGGCCTGGGCCGGGCTCGGCTATTATTCACGGGCGCGCAACCTCAAGGCCTGCGCCGATCTGGTTGCGAGCCAGGGCGGCCGTTTTCCCGACAACGAAACGGGATTGAGGGAATTGCCGGGGATCGGCGCCTATACGGCGGCGGCGATCGCGGCGATCGCCTTCGACCGTCCGGCGGCGGTCGTCGACGGCAATGTCGAACGTGTCATCTCGCGGCTCTATTCGATCGCAACGCCGCTCAGCGAGGCAAAGCCTGAAATCCGCGCGCTCGTCGAAAGACTGGTTCCGCAGACAAGGCCGGGCGACTTCGCCCAGGCAATGATGGACCTTGGCGCCACGATCTGCACGCCAAGACGGCCGCGCTGCATGCTGTGCCCGGTGCGCGAGGATTGCAGCGCCGTCCTGTCCGGCGACCCCGAGCGCTTTCCGGTCCGCCTGCCCAAGGTCGACAAACCACTCAGGCGGGGTGCCGCCTTCGTCGCCGAGCGCGGCGACGGCGCCATCCTGTTGCGCAAGCGGCCTGACAAGGGCCTGCTCGGCGGCATGACCGAGGTGCCGACCACAGGTTGGACAGCACGGATCGACGGTGCAACCACTTCGGAGGCAGCGCCCTTCCCTGCCGACTGGCGGCGCGCTGGAGAGATCGCGCATGTCTTCACCCATTTCGCGCTCGAGCTCGAAGTTTTTCACGCTCAAGTGAAAAGTGATGCGCCGGAAGGGCATTTCTGGTCGCTGGCCCATGACATTTCCGGAGAAGCGCTGCCGACGGTCATGAAAAAGGTCATCAAAGCAGCGATACCGGGCGCAACCAAAAAGCACCGCCCCATTGACTAGCATTCGCTTTGAAAGGCCCGAAATGACTGAAATCCGCCATATCGTGTTCGACATCGGTCGCGTCTTGCTCCACTACGATCCGAACATTCCGTTCAGCCGCCTCATTCCCGATGCCGAAGAGCGCAAGTGGTTCTTCGACAATGTCTGCACGCATGACTGGAACATCGAGCAGGACCGTGGCCGGACGTGGGAAGAGGCGGAAGCGCTGCTGATCGCGGATTACCCGGATCATGCTGAAAACATCCGCAATTTCCGACGCTATTGGAACGACATGGTGCCGCATGCCTATGAGGACAGCGTCGCCATCATGCTCGGCCTGATCGAGAGCGGCCACGACGTGACCATGCTGACGAACTTCGCCGCCGACACACTTGCCGAGGCAAGACTGCGCTTCGATTTCCTTAGCCGCCCGCGCGGCGTGACCGTGTCGGCCGATATCCGTGAGATCAAGCCCGACCGCGCCATCTACGACCATCACGTCGCCGCGTTCGGTCTCGAACCGTCAGCCACGCTGTTCATCGACGACAGCCCCAGAAATGTCGATGGCGCCAGGGCCGCCGGCTGGCAGTCGGTGCTGTTCACGGATGCAAAAACGCTGCGGGCAGATCTTGCGGGGTATGGGATCGCGGTGTGAATGCGCGGAGGGCCGAAGTAACGCTCTATGGCGCCCCCCTCTGGCCTGCCGGCCATCTCCCCCTCAAAAGGGGGAGATCAGCAGCCGCTGCGGCCGTTTTCACCTTGCAAGATCAAAAATTGGCGAAAGCGTTGATGACAGCAATCTCCCCCCTTGAGGGGGAGATGCCCGGCAGGGCAGAGGGGGGCCGTCGTAGAGCGCCGAATTTAAACCTTGAATCTCAAGCCCCTGCCCGTTCCATGCCGAGCCTGGCGATGCGGCGCAGTTCGTCGATCGGGGTCAGGCCGCCCGAGCGCTCATAGTGCCAGAAGGTCCAGCCATTGCAGGCGTCCAGGCCCTGCACTTCGGCGCCGATCTTGTGGATCGAGCCGGCGCTGTCGCCGATCGCCACCGTGCCGTCGGCGCGTACCTTGGCCGACCAGCGCTTCTTGGCATCGTAAAGCGTGGCGCCGGGCTGCATAAGCCCGGTATCGATGAGGCTGACAAAGGCGACGCGCGGCTCGGCGCGCTTGCCGGTGAGCACGGTGAGATCGGCGGTTTCCAGCGGCCGCACGGCATCGATGCGCTCATTGGCGGCGTCGATATAGGCCTGCTCGCGCTCGATGCCGACGAAATGGCGGCCAAGCCGCTTGGCCACGGCGCCGGTTGTGCCGGATCCGAAGAACGGGTCGAGCACGATGTCGCCCGGCTTGGTCGAGGCCATCATGATGCGGGCGAGCAGCGCTTCCGGCTTCTGCGTCGGATGCAGCTTGTCGCCATTGTCGTTCTTCAGCCGCTCGCCGCCAGTGCAGATCGGGAACAGCCAGTCGGAGCGCATCTGGATGTCGTCGTTCGATGCCTTCATGGCTTCGTAATTGAAGGTATAGCCCTTGCCCTTCTGGTCGCGCGAAGCCCAGATCATGGTCTCATGCGCGTTCTGGAAGCGGCGACCGCGGAAATTAGGCATTGGGTTGGTCTTGCGCCAGACGACATCGTTGAGGATCCAGAAGCCGAGATCCTGCATCTTGGCGCCGACGCGGAAGATGTTGTGGTAGGAGCCGATGACCCAGATGGTGCCATTCGGCTTCAGCACGCGGCGTGCCGCCAGGAGCCAGGCGCGGGTGAAGGCGTCATAGGCCTCGAAACTCTCGAACTGGTCCCAGTCATCGTCGACGGCGTCGACCTTGGACTGGTCGGGCCGGTGCAAATCGCCGTCGAGCTGCAGATTGTAAGGCGGATCGGCGAAGATGACGTCGATGGATTTTTCCGGCAGCCGGTCGAGCGCGGCGACACAATCGCCCTTGAGGATCGTGTCCAGCCACTCGGATTGCTGGGGGGCGTGGGAGAGGTCGGCGAGAAGACGCACGGCAGACATTTTTACACCCAAGGCACGCGTTACTGTTTACTCCCCGTTATGGTTACCGATCAGCGTAAATATTCGGTGAAGGACGCAACGGTCCAGGCAGCCCTGACGTCGTCAATTTGCGCAGCCCGGCCCGTTGGTGTATGTCGCGCCGCTTGAGCCTTGCCGGGCCTCCATCACCCTCCTCGTTCGGATTGCCATGCCCCAGCCAGATCTTGTCATCTTCGATTGCGACGGCGTGCTCGTCGATTCCGAAATCATCGCAGCCCGCGTCGAGGCCGAATTGCTGACCTTGGCCGGATATGAAATTTCGGCTGAGGAATACGCCGAAACCTATGCCGGACTGACCTTCAAGGACATCATGATGCGGGTCGAGCAAAAATCCGCCATCCCGTTCCAGGCCTCGATGATCGACCGGGCCGAAGAGCTGGTCGACCGCAAACTGCGCAGCGACGTGCGCGCCATCGACGGCGTGCGCGAGGCGGTCGCCGCGGTCACCGCGCCGCGCTGCGTCTGCTCGAACTCACGCTTGGAGCGGATCGAGTTCATGCTCGAGAAAGTGGGCCTGCTGCCGTTCTTCGCCGGCCGGATTTTTTCAGCGCTGGAAGTACCAAGCAAGAAAACCAAGCCCGCGCCGGATGTGTTCCTGATCGCGGCGGAGCAACTCAACGCCAATCCGGCAAACACCTTCGTCATCGAGGATTCGGTGCACGGCGTCACCGGCGCCAGGGCCGCCGGCATGCGCGTGATCGGCTTCACCGGCGCCGCGCACAGCTATCCCGGCCATGCCGATGTGCTGACCGAAGCCGGAGCCGAAACCGTCATCCGCCGCTGGGCCGAACTGAAAAGTGTGATTGCCGCTCTGTCGGAGTGGTCGGACGCCTGAACCGATCAGTCCTTGGCTTTGGCCGATTTGGCCGGTTTCTTCTTTGCCCTGTTGTAGGCAATCGCGGCACGGACGAGCGCTTTCAGCGCATCCGCATCGATCTCGTCGCCCTCCGACACATCGATGGCGCGCCACACCTTGCCGTTGAGCCCGTTGTTGAACAGCCTGTCGGGATCCGGCAGGTTGGCGCCGTGGGAAAAGGTCAGCTTCACCTTATCCTTGTGGGCGTTGCCGACGGCGATCATGCCGTCGCGCGACCATACCGGGCTGCCCATCCACTTCCACTCCTCGATGATTTCCGGATCGGCATCGAGGATGGTCTTGCGCAGGCTGGCCAACGTCTTGCCCCGCCAATCGTCCAGCTCCCGGATTCGGGCATCTATCCGCTCGGAGGCAGAGGCGCCTCCCTCATCCTTGCTCGACATGCTGATCTTCATGGTCTGCCTCCGTTCGCATCTTATCGCCGGGCAATCGGCTGGCCTGCTTCACCCAGGAGGCGAAGCGGGCTTCGTCGATCTCTTCGCCTTCATGGATGTCGAGATAGCGCACTTCCTTTTGCCTGGAACCGCCGGGAGGCACAGGATCGAGCGACGTGCCGCGAAAGAAGGCGACTTTGACGTATCTGGTGAAGCAATGCAGGCTGAGGAACCAACCCTCGCCCTCGATGCCATAGAACGGTGAGTTCCACTTCACCGCCTTGTAGACGCCGGGGACGGCGCTGACGATAAGTGCGTCGATCCAGCGCCCGACATCGCTTTTCCAGCCCGGCATGGCAGCAATATATGCCTGCACCGGAGCGTCCCCATAGGCCTTCGGGATCTGCGGGTTGCCGCCCGAAAGCAGGACCGGCTTTTCCGGCTTGTCTGGGGCCGGTTTTGCGACCTTCGATTTTCCCGGCGCCTTGGCCATGTCCTACCCTTGCGCGCCCTGCTCGCCACGCGATCTCGCGACGTAAGGCAGCACGAACATGTAGAGGCCGCTGAACAGCAGCAGGAATAGCGGCAGCAGCGGCGAATAGACCACCCAGGCCGGAGGTTGCCCGAACGCCATGGTGATGAAATTGGCTGCCACGGTCAGCGTGAAGATGATCGACAGCCAACGATGGGTTTGACGTATCCATTTGCTCAAATTCATTGCAACCTCCTCTTGAAACCAGCGCCTACCAACGCGCCAGCTGGGTGATCTGGATCAGATTGCCGCAGCTGTCGTTGAGCTGGGCGATGGTCGAGCCGGTCACTTCTGTCGGCGCCATGGCGAACGCACCGCCGCGTCCCTTGATGCGCTCGTAATCACCCTTGACCTCGTCGGTGAACAGCATGAGCGCGGGCTGCCCCTGCTTGAAGATGGCCTGCTGGTAGGCCTTGGCGGCCGGGTTGTCGTTGAGCGCCAGCTGTAGCTCGATTCCGTCGGGCTCATCGGGTGAGGTGACGGTCAGCCAACGAAAAGGCCCATTGCTGAAGTCGGCCTTCACGGCAAAGCCCAGCACGTCGGTGTAGAAGCGCAGTGCGTTGTCCTGGTTGTCCACATAGACGCTGGTCAGCTTGATCTTCATCGATTTTGTCCTTTTTGCATTCGGTGCCCCGCAGTCAGGGCATGGTACCGGCAGGCTTCAATCCGGCTTCGCCAGAAGCTGCTCCAGCTTGGTGAGAAATTGCTGCCACCCGGCCCTGGCGCCGCCATAGGCCTGCTTCTGGCTCGGCTGGAAGCCCGACTGCTCGACGCGCAGATGGGTCCCCGTGCTGGTGGGCGTGAGCGTGAACGTCACCACGCTCTTCAGATTGTAGGCGGCATCCTCATGCGCAAAATCCCAGCTGTAGGACAGCGTCCTGCCTTGCTCGACGGCGAGGACCTCGCAATCGAGCACGCCGCCCCAGTCGCCGCGAAGATTGAAGCTGTGGCCGACGACAGGCTTGAAATCGTTCTTCATGAGCCATTCCTCCATCAGATGCGGCTGCGTCAACGCGCGCCAGATCTTCTCCGCCGGCCAGGATATTTCACGTTCGACGACGACGGTGCGCAGTTCGGGATTGCTCACTGGTCCATCCTTTTCAGCAGGTTCTCGAGGTCATCGAAGCGGCCCTCCCAGAATCCTGTCATTTGAACTGTCCAGTCGGTCAGCGGACCAAGTGCCTCGGGCTGGGCGCTGTAGTGGGTCTGGCGTCCGGCGTGGCGGTCACGCACCAGCCCGGCCAGCTTCAGGACGCCGAGATGCTTCGACACCGCCGGTTGCGAAACCCCGGACTGCGCCGTCAGCGCCCCCACGGTCTGCTCACCCTGGCGGCAAAGGCGCTCGAAGATGGACCGCCGGGTCGGGTCGGCAAGCGTTCTGAACAAAGTATCGTGGGCGTCTGGCATAGGATCGATAACCTGCGAGATATTGATTTACGTATAACCGCCGGGCTATGGATGAGTCAAGTGCGCTGGCGGAATGGATCGAGATTTAAAGGCAGACGCGACCTGCCCGCAGGCGCACACCTGCAGGATCACGATCGGATCGTTGGATGTTTCAAAGAGTTGACCGGCACCGTCGCAGCAGCGACGGCGCCCAGGCGCTTAGTTCGTCGCGGGAGCGCGCTTCTTTTTCTTGCCGGACTTCTTGTCCGCCGCCGCCGGCGCGGTGTCGTCATAGCCGGCATAGACAGTGTAATCCCGGGCGGAAGGTTCGGGCACGACGACGTTGGGATCGGTGAACACGAACTGGGTGGCGGTCGAGGGATCGCTGACCTGGATCTGATAGGGGTGGAACTGCGAATAAAGTACGTCGGGGCCGTGCATGACGGCAATGCGGATCGGCATGGTGATGGTGCCGGGGGCGAACAGCGGTCCCGGCACGATCTTGCCGGCAACGCCAACCTTCATCGTCAACTGGCCGTTGGCACGGCTGCAATCGCGGCTCACATCGCTGATCGAGGCCTGGTAGATGATCTTGGCCGGATCCTTGTTCGGATCGACGATGGAGCCGTCAGGCGCCGTCTGCGCGGCGGCAGCGGCCTCGGCATCCTGTGTTGCATCAGCCTTTTTCTTTTTCGGCTGCGGCGCGCCCTTGGCGTAGGTATTGAAGTATGCGGTGCCGTCCCGCACCGTCACTTTCGGGCAGTAGGCCTGCAACTGGCTGGCGAGAACCTTGGGATCCTGAGGCGGTATTGGCGCATTCGGGTCGGTCTTCTTGCCGAAACCGAGATTGAGGATGCCATTGTCGCTCGATTGGCAACCGGCGGCGGCAAGCATAAAGCCGGTTAGCGCCAGACCCGCGACAAAGCGACGGTTGAACTTATGAAACGCCATGAAACTGCACTTCCCTCTCGCAAAGTTGGTGACGTATAGCAACGCCACGGCAAAAATGCGACTGAGGCGGCTCGGAAAATTAACCAATTGCCGTGGATGAAACCGGCGGCAGCAATGGACCTTTGACGATGCGCTATGTGAGTACCCGCGGGGATGCGCCCGTGCTTGGATTTGCCGATGCGGTGCTGGCGGGGCTGGCCCGCGACGGCGGGCTTTATGTGCCGCAGACATGGCCGCAGTTTTCGGCAGCCGAGATCCGCGCCATGCGCGGCCTGCCCTATGCGGACCTCGCCATCCGCGTGCTGACGCCCTTCCTCGGCGGCGAGATCGCCGCACCCGTCTTCGAGCGCCTGGTGCGAGAAGCCTATGCCACCTTCCGCCACCGGGCCGTCTGCCCGCTGGTGCAGACCGGCGCCAACACGTTCATCCTCGAGCTCTTCCACGGTCCGACGCTGGCCTTCAAGGACGTTGCCATGCAGCTGCTTGCTCGGCTGATGGACCATGTACTGACTGAGCGTGGCCAGCGCGCCACCATCGTCGGCGCGACCTCGGGTGACACTGGCGGCGCCGCCATCGATGCCTTTGCCGGCCGCGACCGAACTGACATTTTCGTGATGTTCCCGCATGGCCGCGTCTCGCCGGTGCAGCAGCGGCAGATGACGACATCGACTGCCGCCAACGTCCAGGCGCTGGCGATCGAAGGCAATTTCGACGATTGCCAGGGCCTGCTGAAGGATATGTTCAACGATCATCGTTTTCGTGATCGCGTGTCGCTGTCGGGCGTCAATTCGATCAACTGGGCCCGCATCATGGCCCAGATCGTCTATTATTTTTCCTCGGCGCTTTCGCTCGGCGCGCCGGACAGGCCGGTCTCCTTTACCGTGCCGACCGGCAATTTCGGCGATATTTTCGCCGGTTACGCCGCCAAGAAGATGGGCCTGCCGATCGAGCGGCTGATCGTCGCCACCAACGACAACGACATATTGGCGCGCACTTTCGCGACCGGTGAATACCGCACCAAGGGTGTGTTTGCGACGACGTCGCCATCGATGGACATCCAGGTATCGTCGAACTTCGAGCGACTGCTGTTCGAGGCCTGCGACCGTAACGCAGAGACGGTGCGGCGTTACATGGCCGGCCTCAAGCAATCCGGCGCCTTCACCATCGAGACCGCAGAAATCGACCGGATGCGGTCCGAATTCGACGCCGGACGCGCTGATATGGACGAGGTTGCCGCCACCATCCGTTCAACGCTCGAATCCAGCAATTATCTGCTCGATCCGCACACGGCCGCGGCCGTGCATGTCGCCGCCGGCAAGGCTGACGGTGCAGTGCCGATGGTGGTGCTGGGCACGGCGCACCCGGCCAAGTTCCCGGCCGCGGTCGAAGCCGCCTGCGGCGTGTCGCCGGCCCTGCCCGCATGGCTGGGGTCCTTGATGTCAGCCGACGAAAAGTACACGGTACTTCCATCCGACCTGAAAATGGTGGAAGATTACGTGAGCCGCCACTCAAGGGCAGCGCGTTAGGGAGTACTTGCCATATGGGTGTTGAGGTAAGCCGTCTGTCGAACGGCCTGACAGTCGCCACCGAAACCCTTCCAAGCCTCGAATCCGTTGCCCTTGGCGCCTGGGTCAAGTCCGGCGCCCGCAATGAGCGTGACGACGAGCACGGAATGGCCCATCTGCTCGAGCATATGGCCTTCAAGGGTACGAAAAGGCGGACGGCCTTCGAGATCGCCTCGGAAATCGAGGATGTCGGCGGCGAGATCAATGCCGCCACATCAGTCGAGACCACGTCCTATTACGCCAGGGTGCTGTCCGACGATGTGCCGCTGGCGGTGGATATCCTTGCCGATATCCTGCAGGAGTCCGAATTCGACCCGGAGGAACTGGAGCGCGAGCAGCATGTGATCCTGCAGGAGATCGGCGCCGCGCACGACACGCCCGACGACATCGTCTTCGACCGTTTCACCGAGACCGCCTTCCGCCACCAGACGATCGGCCGCTCGATCCTCGGCACGCCGGAAACCGTCAAATCCTTCACCTCCAAACAGCTGCATGATTTCATCGAGCGCCAGTATGGCGCCGAGAAGATGGTGATCGTGGCGGCAGGCGACATCAAGCACGACAATTTCGTGCGCGAGGTCGAAAAGCAGCTCGGCGGTTTCCGCAGCAAGTCCGACAGCACGATGCCGCAATATGCGCAGTATGTCGGCGGCGATTTCCGCGAGGATCGCGACCTGATGGACGCGCAGATCGTGCTCGGCTTCGAAGGCCGAGCCTATCATGTGCGCGATTTCTACGCTTCGCAGGTGCTTTCGATGATCCTCGGCGGCGGCATGTCGTCCCGGCTGTTCCAGGAGGTCCGCGAAAAGCGTGGCCTGTGCTATTCGGTCTATGCCTTCCACTGGGGTTTTTCCGATACCGGCATCTTCGGCGTTCATGCCGCGACCGGGCAGAGCGACATTGCCGAACTGGTGCCGGTCATTATCGACGAGCTGCAGAAGGCCGGCGAGAATATCCTTCAGGAAGAGCTCGACCGCGCCCGCGCGCAATATCGCGCCGGCCTGATCATGTCGGCTGAAAGCCCGGCCAGCCGCGCCTCGCAGATCGCCAGGCAGCTGCTTCTGTTCGGTCGGCCGATCGCCAAGGAGGAGTTGATGGAACGGCTGTCGGCGCTGACCGTCGAGCGGCTGACCGACCTTTCGTCCCGGCTGTTTTCGACCAAGCCGACGCTGACCGCGGTTGGACCGGTGGGTACGCTCGCGCCCTATGAGGCGATTCTCGAGTCGCTTGCGGGCACGCACACCACGGCCCGCAAGCTCGCCGTCTAAGCCTTCAAGCGCCGGTGTTCGCGCTCCCTTTCTTTCGCCGTGACCTGCCGGCACTGAAAGGCGACCGGGTCATGCTGCGCGTGCCCTACACCAACGACTATCGCGAATGGTCAGCGGTGCGCGGCGAAAGCCGTGCCTTCCTCGAACCGTGGGAGCCGCGCTGGACGCCCGATGAACTCGACCGCACCGCCTGGCGGCTGCGCATCGGCCGCTACCGCGAAGACTATGCGCAGGGGACAGCCATCGCCTTCTTCATCTTCGAGAAGGCGAGCGGCAAGCTTGCAGGCGGCATTACGCTCGGCAATATCCGCCACGGCGTCTCGCAAAGCGGCCATGTCGGCTACTGGATCGGGGAGCGGTTCGGCGGCCGCGGCCTGATGACCGACGCGGTCAAGGTGGTCTGCCGCTTCGCCTTCGATACGCTGAGGTTGCACCGGATCGAAGCTGCCTGTATTCCCGACAATGTCCGGTCGATCCGCGTGCTTGAAAAAGCCGGATTCCGGCGCGAAGGACTTCTGCGATCCTACCTCAGGATCAACGGCATCTGGCAGGACCACTACCTCTACGCCCGGATCGCGGACGATCCGCCGGGCGCTGGAACGAAGGACTGATTTTTGACGAATTTCCTGCGAAACGGGTCGCTGTTGGCCTTTGTTCTGGCGGTTGTCGTCACGCTTTGCGCGGCGCTCCCGGCCTTCGCCGTCGAACCGATCAAGATTGCCCGCGACGATGTCGCGCTCGACCTGTCGCGCGCCGTCCAGATCTACGTCAATCAGGGCGAAAACTTCCAGGTGTCGACCGCGCCCGGTCCCGACGGCATCGTCCGGCGCATCGAGGTCGAGGCCAATGACGCGCGCTCGAGCGGCGACTGGGCGGTGTTCGCGCTCGCCAACACCACCGACCAGCAGCTCGACCGGCTGATCGTGGCGCCGCATTTCCGGCTGGTGAATTCCGGCATCTTCTGGCCCGATCTCGGCGCCACCCGCATCGCCGCGATCACCCCCAGCGAGGGCTTCGCGCTCGACCGCCAGTCAAGCTCCGACGCCGACGTGTTCCGGGTGACGCTGAACCCGGGAACGGTGATCACCTTCATCGCCGAACTCGCCTCGCCGAAGCTGCCGCAGGTCTATCTATGGGAGCCGGAAGCCTACAAGGACTCGGTCAATTCCTATACGCTGTTCCGCGGCATCGTCATCGGCATCGCCGGGCTGCTGGCGCTCTTCCTGACCATCCTTTTCGTCGTCAAGGGAACCTCGATGTTTCCGGCGACAGCCGCACTTGCGTGGGCGGTACTTGCCTATATCTGCGTCGATTTCGGCTTTCTAAACAAGATCATAGAGATATCGCCCGGGAACGAGCAGATGTGGCGGGCGGGAACGGAGGTGGCGCTTGCGGCGACCTTCGTGGTGTTCCTGTTCGCCTATCTCAACCTCAACCGGTGGCACGGCCATTTCAGCTATGGCGCGCTGGTCTGGATCCTCGGTCTGGTGCTGATTGCGGGTGTGGCCATCATCGATCCGGCCGTCGCCGCCGGTATTGCCCGGCTGTCCTTTGCCGCCACCGCGCTGACCGGGCTCGGCCTCATCATCCTGCTCGGTCTTCGTGGTTACGACCGTGCGATCATGCTGGTGCCCAGTTGGGTGATGGTGCTGCTATGGCTGTGCGGGTCGTGGATGGCGATCACCGGCATGCTCGACAACGACATCGCCCAGCCGGCATTGGGCGGCGGGCTGATCCTGATCATCCTTTTGATCGGCTTCACCGTCATGCAGCATGCCTTTGCCGGCGGCGCGCTGCATCAGGGCCTGTTCTCCGATCTTGAGCGCCAGGCGCTGGCCGTCGCCGGCTCCGGCGACACGGTGTGGGACTGGGACGTGCTGCGCGACCGCGTCGTCACCAAGCCCGACGTCAGCATCCAGCTTGGCCTGGCGCCCAACAGCCTGGGGGGTGCGGCCCGCAACTGGCTGCCGGTGCTGCATGCCGACGACCGCGACACGTTCCGCACCACGCTCGACGTGGTGCTCGAACATCGGCGCGGCCGGGTCTCGCAGAATTTCCGCCTGCGCGGCGCCGACGGGCACTACCACTGGTTCTTGCTTCGGGCGCGGCCGGTGATCGGCTCGGATGGCGAAGTGATTCGCTGCGTCGGCACCATGGTCGACGTCACCGAGCAGAAAAAGTCCGAGGAAAGGCTGCTGCACGATGCCGTTCACGACAATCTGACCGGCCTGCCCAACCGCGAACTTCTGATGAACCGGCTGGAAGCCATCATCTCGATCGCGCGCACCGAAGAGAAGGTGCGCCCCACCGTCTTCGTCATCGACATCGACCGTTTCAAGCAGGTCAATGACGGGCTTGGCATCTCGGCCGGCGACACCATCCTGCTCACCATTGCGCGCCGCTTGCACCGGCTGTTGAAACCGAAGGATTCGCTGTCGCGCTTTGCCGGTGACCAGTTCGCCCTGATGCTGCTCTCCGAACAGGAACCCTCCCGCATCGCGGCGGTGGCAGACGCCATCAAGCACGCGATCAACAACCCGATCACCTTCGCCAAGCGCGAGATCGTGCTGACTGCCTCGATCGGCCTGATCACCTGGACCTCGGCGCAGACTTCGGCAGAAGACATGGTCAAGGACGCCGAGCTTGCCATGCACCAGGCCAAGCGCTTCGGCGGCGACAGGATCGAGCCGTTCCGGCCGGCCTTCCGCACCGTCGGCACCGACCGGCTGCAATTCGAATCCGATCTGCGCCGCGCCATCGAGCGGCGCGAATTCACCCTTGCCTACCAGCCGATCGTGCGGCTGGAGGACGGCAGCATTGCCGGCTTCGAAGCGCTGCTGCGTTGGGACCATCCGCGCCGCGGCATGATCCCGCCCGGCGATTTCATTCCGGTCGCCGAAAGCTGTGGCCTGATCGTGCAGCTTGGGCTGTTTGCCATGCAGCAGGCGGCCGAAGACCTCGCCGGCTGGCAAAAGCAGATCGGCGACACCCCGCTGTCGGTGTCGGTCAATCTGTCCAGCCGCCAGTTGATCCGCCGCGACCTAGTCAGCGATGTCCGCTCGGTCATCGCCCGCGCCAATCTGAAGCCGCGCTGCTTCCGGCTCGAACTTACCGAATCGCTGGTCATGGACAATCCAGAGCAGACCTCGCATGTGCTGACCAAGCTCAAGCAGCTCGGCATCGGCCTGTCGCTGGACGATTTCGGCACCGGCTATTCCTCGCTCGCCTATCTGACCCGCTTCCCCTTCGACACCATCAAGATCGACAAGAGCTTCGTCGACGACGCGACGCCGAAGCGGGCGGTGCTGCTCAAATCCATGGTCAACATGGCGCATGAACTCGGCCTGTCGGTGGTGGCCGAGGGCATTTCCGACGAAAGCGATGCGCTGGAATTGCGCCAGATGGGCTGCGAATATGTGCAAAGCTTCATGTTCGGCGCGCCGATGCCAGGCGACCAGGTGCTGAAGGCGTTGAAAGAGCAGTACCCGATGACGCAGGCGTGACGGGTGAGGCATGCGTCGTGCAGGCGCGTGGTTACATTGGAATGAACCCCTGAAGCGACCGCGCCTTCGTCATCCTAGGGCGAAGCAAGGAGCGCAGCGACGCGGCGCAGACCCTAGGATGGCGAAAGTGGCGGGCGGCTTCGGCTAGTCGCGAAGGTTCGGCGGAACGTCGGCGAAGGCGAGGCCTCAGGCGTGCCCCGCGGCCAGGCTCAAATGCGCCAGATCAATCCCGATCGATGCCAGGATGCGGTCGTACTTCCGCTCGATGTCGGCGTCGAACAGCAGCTCCGGCGTGGCCGGACAGGTCAGCCAGCCATTCTCGGCGATCTCGGTTTCCAGCTGGCCGGCGCCCCAGCCGGAATAGCCGAGCGCCATCAACGCGCGCCGCGGGCCGCGGCCGGACGAGATGGCGCGCAATATGTCGACCGTCGCGGTCAGGCAGATATCGTCGGAGACGGTGAGCGAGGATTCCACCCGGTAGTCGCCCGAGTGCAGGACGAAGCCGCGGCTGCGGTCCACCGGGCCGCCATTGCGCACGACGAAGTCGCGGGCCTGCGCCGGCAGCCTGATCGCCTCCTGCTCGTTCATGATGCCGAGCTGCACCAGAAGATCGGGAAACAGCATCTGTTGCGTCTGGTTGATGATCAGGCCCATGGCGCCTTCATCGCTGTGCGCACAGATGTAGATGACCGAGCGCGTGAAGCGATCGTCCTTCATGCCGGGCATGGCAATCAGAAACTGGTCGTCAAGAAAGCCGCGTCCACCGGCTGTCTTTTTGTGGCGCAACAAGTCCATGGACTGGAGCGTAACGCGTTTCCGGGACGCCGAAAAGATGCGCCGCGTGCGATTCGGCCAAAGCCCAACGGTTGGAACAACGGAATCTTGACCGCGAACTTCACTCGGCCGATTGCTTGAAGCCAACTGTTCCTTGCCCGAAGGTCACGCAAATATGATACGCAGAGCGCCATGAAAACATTGCGCGGCCATGAACTGACGGTCAAATCAACGCCATGCAAAGCTTGAAAATCCTGCTGCTCGGTATTGCTATCGGATGCGGAGCAGTCCTGCCCGCCGCCGCCTCCTCGTCGGAATGGTACAACAGCGAAGGCGGCAAGGTGCGGCTGGTGACAACAGGCAAGGCCGACGAGGCCGGTCGCATACAGGGCGTGCTCGACATCGCGCTCAAGCCCGGCTGGAAAACTTATTGGCGCGATCCGGGCGACGCCGGCGTGCCGCCGCAGATCGACGTTTCGGCCAGCACCAACATCACCGATGCGGCGTTTTCCTTCCCGCCGCCGCAGCGCCATGACGACGGCTACGGCAAATGGGCCGGCTACAACCATCCGGTCTCGCTGCCGGTGACATTCACTCTGTCGTCGCCTGGGGATGCGGCCGTCATCGATGCCGACATCTTTCTTGGCATCTGCGAGACGATCTGTATTCCGGTGCAGACGCGGCTGAGCGTCGATCCCGCCGCCGATCCCGACAATGCCGAGGATGCGGCGCTGGTGAAGGCTGCACTCGCCACCTTGCCCGCGCCTGCCAAGCCCGATTTCGGGATCAAGGTGCTGCCGGGCGACCATGAGACGCTGATCGTCGAGGCGACTTTTCCCGGAGATCCGGAGGCGGCGGATTTATTCGTCGCCGGGGGACGCGACTATATGTTCGGGGCGCCTGCACGCAACGAAAAGGACGGCCGGCTGGTATTTACCATTCCGATCCTCGACCGGCCGTCGACGACACCGACCGATGGCGGGTTGTATTACACCCTGACAAGTGCCGAAGGCGCGGTCGAGGGCGTTCTGCCGTTCCCCTGATACGGAACCCGATCCAGGCTTTCCCTTGATCCAGGCCTTGTCGGCGGTTGCGGGAGATGCCCGATTTCGCTATCGCAAGAAACCTTCCCTGCTTTTCACACGAGGACCATCATGACGATTGCCGTTGGCGACAAACTGCCCGACGCGACCTTCAAGGAAATGACCGCCGACGGCGCCAAGGTGATCACCTCGGCCGAGATTTTCGCGGGCAAGAAGGTCGTGCTGTTCGGTGTTCCAGGCGCCTTCACGCCGACCTGCAGCAACAATCATCTGCCGGGCTATCTCGAGAACCACGATGCCATCCTGGCCCGCGGCGTCGACACCATCGCCGTCGTGTCCGTCAACGATGTCCATGTCATGGGCGCCTGGGCGAATTTCACCGGCGGTCAAGGCAAGATCCTCTATCTCGCCGACGGCAATGGCGACTTCGCCAAGTCGATCGGCCTCGACTCCGACTATTCCAGCGGCGGCATGGGATTGCGCTCGAAGCGCTTCTCGATGATCGTCGACAACGGCAAGGTCACGGCGCTCAATGTCGAGACCAAGCCAGGAGTCGACACATCGGGTGCCGCTCACATTCTGAGCCAGCTCTAAACCGCGGCGGCCGCCTCGGCTCATGAGCGCCATGACCTGACGACCACGCGCTTCCAGCCGGATTGCCTGCTTTGGGGGACATCGACGATGTTTGACATCATCTGGCGCAGCATTGCGATTGGCATCGGCGCCACGGTGCTGATGGATCTTTGGGCGCTGTTCCTGCATCTGGCGCTCAGCCAGCCGCGGCCGAACTGGGGGCCGCCCGGCCGCTGGGTCTGGCACCTTAGGGAAGGCAAGGTTTTCCACGACGATATCGCCCAAGCCGCACCCTATGCGCATGAGCAGGCGCTGGGCTGGGTTTTCCACTATGTCACCGGCATCGTCTACGGCTTCATCCTGGTGGCGCTGGTGGGCACGGCATGGCTGGACGCGCCGACCTTCCTGCCGGCCTTCATCCTCGGCATGGTCACCA
Source organism: Mesorhizobium sp. M0029 (assembly GCF_040323735.1). Lineage (NCBI taxonomy): Bacteria > Pseudomonadati > Pseudomonadota > Alphaproteobacteria > Hyphomicrobiales > Phyllobacteriaceae > Mesorhizobium > Mesorhizobium sp. M0029. The sequence continues at coordinate 139,625 of NZ_JAMYVF010000009.1, read as the reverse complement.
TCGGCGCCGGCTGGTTCCTGCTGGCGCCCGGCATGGGCGCCGGCTGGGCTGCCTCAAAGCGCCCCAACGCGATACAGATCCGCGCCTTCAACGTGATCTCGCACACGGTGTTCGCGCTCGGCCTCTACGGCACGGCCCTGCTGATCCGCTGAGGACAGGTTCTATCCGCTGGTCGCCAGCGGCTTCATCGCGGCTACGGTATCGATGATCTCCTGACATCCGCTTCAGCGCGGCGCCAGACTGTCTATCGGCCGCCATCCGTGGACGACGCGGCGCGCCCCGACATCATAGGCGAAGTAATTGCCGCCACCGGCCGGCTGGTCCGCCGCGCGGCTGATTGCGCGGCCGCTGAGCGCGAGCAGCAGCAATGTTCCGACGCCGCCATGGCCGACGAAGGCAATGTCGCCGCCATCGGCAGCACCCAGCACCGTTTCGACCTCGCTGACAATGCGTTGCTGGGCATCAATGGCCCGCTCCCAGCCGCGGATGCTTTTGTGCGGGTCGGCGAAGAACTGGTCGGCGACCGCCTCGAACTCCGGCGGCGGCAGGAAGCCGGTTGCCGACCGATCGTTCTCATGCATGCGCTCCCTCACCTCGACCGCGAGGCCGAGGTGTTTGCCAAGGATCTCGGCGGTTTCGATCGCCTTGCGTTCGGCCGACGAGACGACACGGCGGATCGACCCGATCCATGGCTGATCGAGCATGGCTGATGCTGTCGCTCGTCCGATCTCGGACAACCCCCATTCCGGCACGGGAACGTCGGCATCGATCCGAACCTGCGGATGGGTGATGTAGTACGCTATCCGCATGAGTGCGATCCCCTGCCGATAGCTTGAGCTCAATAGCTTTGGGTCGAGCGCCGTGCCCGTGGCGCCGGCTGCTTCTCGGATGCCGCCGGCTTCAGCGCCACTTTCGGCGCCGCAGGTTTGGCTGAGCCCCTCTTGAACGGCGCCATACCTTCCCTTGCGAGTTCGTCGGCGCGTTCGTTCTCGGTGTGGCCGGCATGGCCCTTGACCCAGTTCCAGGTCACCTTGTGGCGCCGATTGGCCTCATCCAGCGCCTGCCACAGTTCACCGTTCTTGACCGGCTTCTTGTCAGCGGTTTTCCAGCCGTTTTTCTTCCAGCCGTGGATCCATTTGGAGATACCGTCCATGACATATTTGCTGTCGGTGTGAAGCTCGACGGCGCACGGCTCCTTCAGCGCATTCAGCGCCGAGATGGCGGCCAGCAGCTCCATACGGTTATTGGTCGTCTCGGCCTCGCCGCCCCACAATTCCCTGGTCTTGCCGTTGAAGCGCAGGATGGCGCCCCAGCCGCCGGGACCGGGATTGCCCGAGCAGGCACCGTCGGTGAAGATTTCAACCTGCTTGGTCATGTCAGTCCGTATTCAGAAGGCGACTTGATCGCGCGGTGGAAGCGCATGCGGCGGATATATTCGGTCGGATCGCGCTTCATGACCAGCCCGCCGTCGGGAACGGTCAGCCAGTCATAGAGCCGGGTCAGCATAAAGCGCAGCGCCGAGCCGCGCGAAAGCATCGGCAGCGCTGCTTTCTCGCCATCGCTCAAAGGCCGCACGCTCTGATAGCCGGCCAGCAGCGCCGTGCCTTTGGTCAGGTTGAAGGAGAAATCCTTCTCGAAACACCAGGCGTTGAGACAGGTGGCGACGTCATAGGCGTAGAGGTCGTGGCAGGCGAAATAGAAGTCGATGAGGCCGGACAGTTTCTCGCCGAGGAAGAAGACATTGTCGGGAAACAGATCGGCATGGATGATGCCTGCCGGCAGGCCCTGCGGCCAATGGCGTTCGAAATCCGCGAAATCCGCGTCGACCTCGGCCGCCAGTCCCGGCTCGACCTCGTCGGCTCGGTCGCGCGAGGCATTCCAGAGTTTGCGCCAGCCCTCGATGGCCAGTGCGTTGTCACGCGTCATCGCAAAATCCTGCCCGGCCAAATGCAGTGCGGCGAGGGACTTGCCGACCTCCGCGCAATGCGCCGCTGTCGGCCGCCGCAGCGACAGGCCTTCGAGGAAGGTGATGATGACCGCGGGACGGCCGGCCAGCGTGCCGATGACGGTGCCGTCATGCGCGGTCACCGGCAGCGGACAGGAAATGCCTTTGCGGGCGAGATGGCCCATCAGGCCGAGGAAGAACGGCAGGTCGGCCTTGTCGACGCGCTTCTCGTAGAGCGTCAGTATGTAAGAGCCGCTTGAGGTGTGCAGTAGGAAATTCGAATTCTCCGTGCCTTCGGCGATACCCTTGTAGGACAAGAGTTCGCCGACTGGATATGCCCTCAGGAACGCGCCGAGTTCGCCCTCATTGACGTCGGTGTAGACCGCCATGGGCTGTTCACGCGGCTCCGTTGACGAAGGCCATGTCGGCCCGCGTCAGTTCGACATCGCGCAGAACCCGCATGACTGGAAAATCCTCCGTTTCGGTGGCCGTGATCGCCAGGTCGATGTTCACCTCGAAGCGCTGGCGGAAGGCGTCGATGATCTCGTCGACGATGATCTCCGGCGCCGACGCGCCGGCAGACAGGCCGAGCGTCGAGATATTTGTGATGTCATTCCACGGAATTTCGGCGGCGCGCTGTACGAGAAGCGACATGGTGGCGCCGGCGCGCTCCGCCACTTCGACAAGACGGCGCGAATTGGAGGAATTGGGCGCACCGACGATCAGATAGAGATCGGCGCCGGCGGCGGTTTCCTTGACCGCTTCCTGGCGGTTGGTGGTGGCGTAGCAGATCGATTCGGCGGCCGGTGCATGCAGTTGCGGGAAGCGCTCCTGCAGCACCCGCAATATGCCGGCAGTGTCTTCGACCGACAACGTTGTCTGGCTTACGAAGCCGAGCGCTTCCGGGTCGGCGGGGGCAAAGGTCCCAGCGTCGGCTTCGGTCTCGATCAGCGTGACGGCGCCTTCAGCCAGTTGGCCCATGGTGCCGATCACTTCGGGATGGCCGGCATGGCCGATCAGAAGCACATGGCGGCCGAGCCGCTGATGGCGCATCGCCTGCTTGTGCACCTTGGAGACCAGCGGGCAGGTGGCGTCGAGATAGAAGAGCTCGCGTGCCTTGGCGTCGGCCGGCACCGATTTCGGCACGCCGTGGGCCGAGAAGACAACCGGCGACTTGCGGTGCTCGGCCGGGATTTCCGAGAGTTCCTCGATGAAAACCGCGCCAAGGCTTTGCAGGCCCTCGACGACATAGCGGTTGTGAACGATCTCGTGGCGGACATAGACCGGCGCGCCGTATTTCTTCAACGCCAGCACGACGATCTGGATCGCGCGGTCGACGCCGGCGCAAAAGCCGCGCGGCTGGCAGAGCCGGATCGTCAGCGGTGGTTTTGTGGCGGTCTGCAGCATGATTCCAGATCGGTTGATCGTATCGTGACGCGAAATGAGGTGTGCACCCCTGCCCTGTCAAGGGCAGTTGAGATCAGGTTGAATGGTCAACCTGATCTAACTCTTTGTTGGAGCATGATCTTGTCCGAAAACCGGTTCCCACTTTTCGGGATGATGCTCTGGATCATTCAGTCTTTGCCGGGCGGCGCAGCCTGATGATCAGAACCGCGGCAAGAGCCGCCGCCAGGCCATACCAGGTGAAGGCATATTGCAGATGAGAGTTCGGCAGGTCGATGATGGTGACGCCGCCGACCGGCAGCCCGCCCGGGTTCGGCGTCTTGTCGGCGTCGATGAAGATCGGCACCAGCACGGCGCCGGCCGGCAGGCCGGCACTCGCCGCCATGACATCACGATCCTTCCAGTAGAAGATGTTCTTGGCCACGTCATTGTCGGGCAGCATCATCGACGGCTTGCCCGGCAGCGGGTTGCGCGCCAGGCCGGTGACCGTGACCTTGCCGGTCACCTGCCCTTGCGGCCGCTTGGCGGCATCCTTGAGATCATAGGGAACGAAGCCGCGGTTGATCAGGATATAGCGGCCATCGTCGAGGGCCAGCGGGGTATAGACGTTGAAGCCGGCGTCGCCGTCCCATGTGGCGTAGAAATGCCGCTCGCCGGAGTGCAGGAACGTCCCGCTGACGGTGACCGGCGTGTAGTCGACATCACCGGTGGCGGCGAATTCCTTCTCGACGTCCGCCAGCGGCTGCGGCGCTGAATGGGTGCGCTGGTCGATGGTCTGCAGAAGGGCTTCCTTCCAGTACAGGCGCTGCACCTGCCATGTGCCAAGCCCGAGCAGGATGACGAACACCACCAGGCCGAGGCCGAGCAGCAATGCCGTCTTCGGCCGCGAGCGGCCGGCGGGCTTGGTCAGCGCCTCGCTCATTGCCCCTGGTCCAGGCGGCCTTCGGCCGCCTTGTTGGCGTATTGAAGCGTCAGCAGCACCCCCTTGATCAACCTCAGCGCCGTCAGGCACAGTCCCACGGCCAGCGGTATCCAGATGATGAAATGCAGCCAGAGCGGCGGGCTCAGCGTGACCTCCACCCACAGCGCCAGCCCCACGACGATGAAGCCGATGATCAGGATGACGAACACCGCCGGGCCGTCGCCGGCATCGGCGTAGGAATAGTCGAGGCCGCAATTGTTGCAGCGCTTGCCGACGGTGAGGAAGCCGGAAAACAGCCGTCCTTCGCCGCAGCGCGGGCAGCGTCCGTGCAGGCCGGCCGAGATCGGCTCAATGGGTGGCCAGATCGCCCTATCTTCACTCATGGATAGTCATGCTTTACGGCTCGATTTCGATCAGCGTTCCATCCGGCACCATAGTCCAGATTTCGTCCATGTCGCAGTCGGTAACCCCAATGCAGCCATCGGTCCAGTCGACCAATTGAAGCAGCCAGCCCGACCAGCCGAATCCGTTGGCCATTGATGGGGCGCCGAAAAGAAGAAAGGCGACCGCGTTGCCGCGACCGCCCTTCTGATTTGTCGGTTCGGTGAAAGCCGTCAGTGGCCTTCGATCACCGCGCCGACCGATCCCCAGACGTAGATCGATGCGAACAGGAACAGCCAGACCACGTCGACGAAGTGCCAGTACCAGGCAGCCGCCTCGAAGCCGAAATGCTGCTTGGGCGTGAAGTCGCCTTTCCAGGCGCGGATCAGGCAGACCAGCAGGAAGATGGTGCCGATGATGACGTGGAAGCCATGGAAGCCGGTCGCCATGAAGAAGGTGGCGCCGTAGATGGAATCCTTGAAGCCGAACGGAGCGTGCATGTACTCGTAGGCCTGCACCATGGTGAACAGCATGCCGAGGCCGACGGTCAGCACCAGGCCGTTGATCAGGCCCTTGCGGTCGCCATGGATGAGCGAATGGTGCGCCCATGTCACCGTGGTGCCCGACAGAAGCAGGATGATGGTGTTGTAGAGCGGCAGATGGAAGGGATCGAGGACTTCGAGACCCTTCGGCGGCCAGACGCCGCCAGTGAAAGCGGTGCGGGCGTAATTCTGCACTTCGCTCGGAAACAGGCTGGCATCGAAATAGGCCCAGAACCAGGCAACGAAGAACATCACTTCCGAAGCGATGAACATGATCATGCCGTAGCGCAGATGCAGCGACACGACGCGCGTGTGGTGGCCCTCATGCGCTTCCTTGATGGTGTCCGACCACCAGGCAAACATCGTGTAGAGGACGATGACCAGGCCGATGAAGAACAGCCATGGGTTCGCGATGTTGTGGCCGAAAATCGGAAAATCGCCGTTCTTGAGATACTGCATCAGGGCGACGCCGCCGACTGCAGTCACCAGCGCGCCGATCGACCCCAGGAAGGGCCACGGGCTCGGGTTGACGAGATGGTAGTCGTGTTGTGGTTTTGCGTGCGCGTCTGCCATATCAACCCCCGAGATTTGCTTCGGTATCTGAAACTTTGCTGCTGCTGTCCGGCGTCGATGACGCCACCGGCTTGTTCTTTTGGACCGGGAACATCGTGTAGGACAGGGTGATCGTCTTCAAGTCCTTCAGTTCCGGCACGTTGACGATATCGGGATCCACATAGAACACGACCGGCATGTCCAGCGTCTCGCCGGGCTTCAGCGTCGTGTCGGTGAAGCAGAAACACTCGACCTTGTTGAAGTAGGGGCCTGCCAGTTCCGGCTGCACGTTGAAGGTGGCGCGGCCGGTAACGGCGCGGTCGAACTTGTTGGTGGCGCTGTAATGCGCCTGCGTGGTCTCGCCGATCTTGATGGTGACCGAACGGGCGACCGGCTGGAACTGCCACGGAATGCCGTTGGTGTTGGCGTCGAAGCGCACGGTGATGTCGCGGTCGAGGATGCGGCCGGCATATTGCTTTTCGGCGCGCTGCGTCGTGCCGCCATAGCCGGTGGCCTGGCAGAACATCTTGTAGAGCGGCACCGCGGCGTAGGCCATGCCGATCATGCCGCCGAAGAAGGCGACGCAGACGGCGGCGACGACGCGGTTGGTGTTCTTCTTCCTGGGATCGGTCACGGTCTGGCGGGTCATCATCGGCCTCATCCGGTATGGCCGAATTTCACGATGGTCGCGACGTAGAAGATGACGACCAGAATCGCCAGCGCGACGCCGATCGCCGCCGAACGGTTGCGCCGCGCCTTCTTCTGGCTTTCGGTCAGCGTGACCAGTTCAAGCTTCTTGTCGATCATGGTCATGCTCCACCGATGGCCAAAGCGCGACCGACGACACAGTCGGCAAGATAGATGGCGAAGATGGCGAAGAGGTAGAGCAGCGAATAGGCGAACAGAGCCTTGGCCGGCTTCATGACGCGGTCGCTATCGGTCATGCACAGCACTTTCCAGGCATACCAGACGAAGCCGGCGCCGAGAGCCACTGATGCGACACCATAGATGGCGGTGGTGAAACCGAGCAACCAGGGCAGCACGCCGATCGGCGCCAGGATCAGGGCGTAGGCAAAGATCTGGCGGCGGGTCGAGGCCTGGCCGGCAACGTTCGGCATCATCGGGATGCCAGCCTTGGCGTAGTCGTCGGACTTGAACAGCGCCAGCGCCCAGAAGTGCGGCGGCGTCCACAGGAAGATGATCAGGAACAGGACGAGGCTTTCCAGGCTCACCGTTCCGGTCACCGCGGCCCAGCCGATGACCGGCGGGATGGCGCCGGCGGCGCCGCCGATGACGATGTTCTGCGGCGTCGAGCGCTTCAGCCACATCGTGTAGACGACGGCGTAGAAGAAGATGGTGAAGGCAAGCAGCGCCGCCGACAGCCAGTTGACCAGCACGCCCAGCGTCATCACCGACAGCACCGAAAGCACAAGGCCGAAGCTCAGGGCTTCGCCGGGCAGGATGCGGCCGGAGGGTACCGGGCGGCCGGCGGTCCGGCTCATTACTGCGTCGATGTCGGCGTCGTACCACATGTTGAGCGCACCAGAGGCGCCGGCGCCGATGGCAATGGCCAGGATGGCGATCACCGCCAGCAGCGGGTTGATGGTCACGGGTGCAGCGACCATGCCGACAAAGGCCGTGAACACCACCAGCGACATGACGCGCGGCTTCAGCAGGGCGAAGAAATCGCCCGACGTGGCTTCCGACATGCGAAAGCCCGCTTCGTCAATCATTGGGTCGTCGACAAGGGCCATGCGTACATAAGTCCAATCATTCCGTTGGCCGAAAACCGCCGGCGGGCCGGCGGTTTCGTATTCGGGCTGCCTTACTTGATCTTCGGCAGTTGTTCCCACTGGTGGAAGGGCGGCGGCGAAGGCAGCTGCCATTCGAGCGTCGTTGCACCCTCGCCCCACGGATTGGCGCCGGCGACGCGCTTCTTCTGGAAGGCCTCGAACACGCCATAGAGGAAGATCACCACGCCGACGGCCGATATATAGGAGCCGTAGGACGACACCATGTTCCAGCCGGCGAACGCGTCAGGATAGTCGATGGTGCGGCGCGGCATACCGGCGAGGCCGAGGAAATGCTGCGGGAAGAAGATCAAATTGACGCCGACGAAGGTGACCCAGAAGTGGGTGTTGGCGATCACCGGCGAGTACATATAGCCGGTCATCTTGGGGAACCAGTAGTACCAGCCGGCGAAGATGGCGAAGACCGCGCCAAGCGACAGCACATAGTGGAAGTGGGCAATGACGAAATAGGTGTCATGCAGCGAGCGGTCGAGGCCCGCATTGGCGAGCTGGACGCCGGTGACACCGCCGACCGTGAACAGGAAGATGAAGCCCAGCGCCCACAGCATCGGCGTCTTGAACGAGATCGAGCCGCCCCACATCGTCGCGATCCAGGAGAAGATCTTCACGCCTGTCGGCACGGCGATGACCATGGTGGCAAAGACGAAATAGCGCTGCGTGTCGAGCGACAGGCCGGTCGTGTACATGTGGTGCGCCCAGACGATGAAGCCGACGGCGCCGATCGCGACCATGGCGTAGGCCATGCCGAGATAGCCGAACACCGGCTTCTTCGAGAAGGTCGAGACGATGTGGCTGATGATGCCGAAGCCCGGCAGGATCAGGATGTACACTTCGGGGTGACCAAAGAACCAGAACAGATGCTGGAACAGGATCGGATCGCCGCCGCCATCCGGGGCGAAGAAGGTGGTGCCGAAATTGCGGTCGGTAAGCAGCATGGTGATGCCACCGGCCAGAACCGGAAGCGACAAGAGCAGCAGGAAGGCGGTGATCAGAACCGACCAGGCAAATAGCGGCATCTTGTGCAGCGTCATGCCCGGCGCGCGCATGTTGAAAATGGTGGTGATGAAGTTGATGGCGCCGAGGATCGAGGACGCGCCGGCAATGTGGATCGACAGGATCGCCAGATCCATGGCCGGCCCGGGCTGGCCGGAGGTCGACAGCGGCGGATAGAGCGTCCAGCCGCCGCCAACGCCATAGGCGCCGGGCGCGCTCGGCATGAAAGCCGAAGCGATGAGCAGCAGGAAGGCCGGCGGCAGCAGCCAGAACGAGATGTTGTTCATGCGCGGGAAGGCCATGTCAGGCGCGCCGATCATGATCGGCACCATCCAGTTGGCGAAGCCGCCGATCAGCGCCGGCATGACCATGAAGAAGATCATGATCAGCGCGTGCGCGGTGCCGAAGGCGTTGTACATGCTCTTGCCGCCGTCGATGGCGGCATCGCCGTTCATGCCGTAGACCATCTGCGCCAGACCGGTGAATATCTGGATGCCCGGCTCCTGCAGCTCCATGCGGATGACGACCGAAAGCGCGCCGCCGACGATGCCCGCGAAGATCGCAAAGATCAGGTAGAGCGTGCCGATGTCCTTGTGGTTGGTGGAGTACACCCACCGGACCCAGCCATGATAGGGCTTGTGGTCGTGGTCGTCGTGAGCTGCAGCTTCTGCCATGGTCGGCTCCGTTCCCTAATTCTTGCTAACCCGCGGCATCAATTGCCGGCGGCCGCTACCTTGTTGGTACCGTCGACCTCGGCCATCAGCGCCTTGTTGGCGCCGGGGAGGTCGGTCTTGGCTGCTGCCAGCCAGGTCTTGTACTGCGCATCGGATACGACGCGGACGGCGATCGGCATGAAGGCATGGTCCTTGCCGCAGAGCTGCGAGCACTGGCCGTAATAGATGCCTTCCTTTTCCGCCTTGAACCACGTCTCGTTGGTGCGGCCGGGAACCGCGTCCATCTTGATGCCGAAGGCCGGAACGGCAAAGGAATGGATCACGTCGGCTGCGGTAACCAGGACGCGCGTCATGGTGTTGACCGGCACGACCAGCTCGTTGTCGACCGCCAGCAGGCGCGGATAGACCTTGCGGTCTTCCTTGCCGATCGCGGCGCGGTCGGCGTCCTGCAGGATGGCCGAGTTGAAGGAGAGCGTGTTCTCGGTCTGGTACTCATAGTCCCAGTTCCACTGATTGCCCGTTACCTTGACGGTCAGCTTGGCCTCTTCCGGCGGCGTGTACTGCGCCGTCAGCAACTGGAACGAGGGAATGGCGATGAACAGCAGGACGACAACCGGCCCGACTGTCCAGATGATCTCGATCAGCGTGTTGTGGCTGGTCTTGGACGGAACCGGGTTTTTGCTGGCGCGGAACCTGAAGATGCACCAGGCGAGAAGCGCCAGAACCAAAGCAGTGATCGGGACGACGAACCACATCGTGTAGTTCCCGAACCACTCGATCTGCCGCATCATGTCTGTCGCCGGCGGCTGAAATGTCATCTCCCACGGCTGCGGCTGGGCCGCATGGGCGGAGGCACCGGCGAAAAATGCGGCGGCGGCGCCTGCCGTTGCCATCAATTTGGCGCTTGCTGGGAATTTTCTCATCGCCCTCTTCATCTCCCGGTTCCTCGCGATCGCGACGCAAGAATATCGAACAATGCCGGGATGGGAATCCCGGACAGTCCCAAGGGTGGTTCAAACCATACTCTATTTCCCTCCGCAAGAAAGGAGCGGGCGAAACCGTGCGGCATTTTTGCGCGCAAGTGCTGCCGCGCTGTTTCGACGGCCTCGTGGCCCGCGCGGGTCGTCGACAGACAGGCTATGCGGGCTTGTGTCCGGAATGCGCCCGACGGTCGCAATTCGGGCGAATTTGCTAGGGAAAAGCGCATTATTGCGCCTGCCGGGGCTGACCGGCGGTCGCCCTATCCTTTACTTGGCCTTGGCGCGGCTTAAAGTGCCGTGATTCGCAATGGAGCCGTCATGACCTCTTGGCTTTCGAGAAACGCCTGGCATTCGAAGAGCGCCTGGCATTCGAAAAGCGCTTGGCTTTCGAGAAGCGGGGCGAAGGTCGTTTTTCTCGCCGCCCTGATCGGTATCGGCTCGTCCGCAACCGGCGTCGCCAATGCAGCGCAGCCCAGCGGCACGGTCAAGTCAACGCATGGCGCGTGGTCGATCATCTGCGACACGCCGGCCGGCGCCACCTCGGAACAATGCGTGATGATGCAGAACGTCGTTGCCGAGGATCGCCCGGAAATGGGACTGTCCGTCGTCGTCCTGCGCACCGCCGACAACAAGGCTGAGATCCTGCGCGTGCTGGCGCCGCTCGGCGTTTTGCTGCCCAATGGCCTGGGCCTCAATGTCGACGGCAAGGATATCGGCCGCGCCTATTTCGTGCGCTGCTTCCAGGACGGCTGCTATGCCGAGGTCATTCTCGAAAAGCCGCTGCTCGATACGCTGAAGACCGGGACGTCGGCCACCTTCATCGTCTTCCAGACGCCGGAAGAAGGCATCGGCATCCCTGTCGACCTCAAGGGCTTCGCCGACGGTTTTGCCGCCCTGCCCTGAGCTTGATGCTTGCGAAACCGTTTCCTGACGCACAATTCCCACGGGTTTGATTGTTGGCTGTGGGGGTCATCATGCGTGCTTTTTCTTTGCTTTTTTCGACCGGTCTGATCCTGACCGGCGCCGTTTCCGTCGCCTTTGCCGAGGATACCGAAATCATCACGGCGCCCGATCCGGCCGTCATTTTCGAGCTTGCGAAAGGCTATGGCTCGGCCAAGATGGACAAGGATGACGGCGGTGATCCGATGATCTCCGGCCGGCTCCAGGGCATGAAATATGTGATCTACTTCTATGGCTGCGAAAACCATGAGAAGTGCAAGTCTATCCAGTTCTCCTCGGGGCTATACCGACCCCTTCACGGCCGACCAGGCCAATGAATGGAACAAGAAATACCGCTGGGTGAAGGCCTTTTCCGGTGACGGGTCGAACTTCACGATGGATGTTATGTTCAGGGGCGGCGTTACCCGCTCCTACCTCGAAGAGCAGTTCTCGAACTGGGATTCCATGACCAGCGACATCAAAGCGTTCGTGGACGAGAAGTAGGGCCCTAAAGCGCGTCGCGCTGAAACGGATTCGTACGACGCGCTTTAGGTCTTTTTGATGCATGTCGTTGTCCCAGAACCGCGGCACACTTCTGGGCGACATGCATTAGCGCTCGACTGTCCGGCTGCGGATCGTCATTGCGGATTGTGCAGGCGCGTCTTCGCGCCTACATCGTGGCAACACCATTCCTCTTGTGAGCGGACCTGCCATGAACAGCCTGACCGGCCAATTCGACATTTCAGACGATCGCATCAAGCGGATCGTCGCCGACACACTGAACGGCGCCGATGATGGCGAACTGTTCCTCGAATACAGCGAGAGCGAAGCGCTGATGTTCGACAATGGCAGGCTGAAGACCGCCAATTTCAACACCGACCAGGGTTTTGGCCTGCGCGCCGTGGCCGGCGAGGCCAGCGGCTACGCCCATTCCAGCGATCTTTCCGAGGCGTCGCTGCTGCGCGCCGCAGACGCGGTCTCGACCGTCAAGGGCGGCTATTCCGGCACGCTTGCCGCGGCACCCGCGCGCACCAACCGCCATCTCTATGGCGAGGAGAACCCGATCCCCTCGCCTTCCTTCGAGGTCAAGGCCAAGCTGTTGCAGGAGATCGACGCATGGCTGCGTGCCGAGGACCCGCGCGTGCGCCAGGTGACGGCCTCGCTCGCGGCGTCCTGGCAGCATGTCGAGATCGTGCGCGCCGACGGCCAGATCGTGCGCGACATCCGCCCGCTGGTCCGCATCAACGTTTCGGTCGTCGTCGGCGACGGCGACCGCCAGGAAAGCGGCTCCTATGGCATGGGCGGGCGCAAGGCGTTCGGCGAGTTCCTGGTCGAGGACGCCTGGAAGCATGCTGCCAGGGAGGCCCTCAGGCAGGCGCTGGTCAATCTCGAAGCCATTCCCGCACCGGCCGGAACGTTCGACATCGTTTTGTCCAGCGGCTGGCCGGGCGTGATGCTGCACGAAGCCGTCGGCCACGGGCTGGAGGGCGACTTCAACCGCAAGAAGACCTCCGCCTTTGCCGGCCTGCTCGGCCAGCAGGTCGCCGCCAAGGGCGTTACCGTGGTCGATGACGGCACCATGCCGGAGCGGCGGGGTTCGCTGACCGTCGACGATGAAGGCACGCCTTCGGCCCGCAATGTGCTGATCGAGGACGGCAAGCTTGTCGGCTACATGCAGGACCGCCAGAACGCCCGGCTGATGGGCATGAAAGCCACGGGAAACGGCCGGCGCGAAGGCTATGCGCACCAGCCGATGCCGCGCATGACCAACACCTATATGACGGCGGGCGACATGGAGCCGGATGAGATCATCGCCTCGGTCAAGAACGGCATCTATGCCGTATCCTTCGGCGGCGGCCAGGTCGACATCACCTCGGGCAAGTTCGTGTTCGGCTGCACCGAGGCCTACATGATCGAAAATGGCAAGGTGACGCAGCCGATCAAGGGCGCCATGCTGATCGGCAACGGACCGGACGCCATGCACCGTGTGTCGATGATCGGCAACGACATGAAGCTCGACACCGGCATCGGCATGTGCGGCAAGGCCGGACAAGGCGTGCCGGTCGGCGTCGGCCAGCCGCATCTCAGGATGAACCAGATGACGGTCGGCGGCACCAGGGTTTGAGGATACGAATCCGGTCGGCTTGAATACCTTCCGCGATAGGGCTATCTTACGTTCGTCTTACGCAAAGGTCCTTCGCGATGGCTGCGACCGAAAAACTTATAACGACCGTCTCGACCAAGGGACAGGTAATCCTGCCCAGCGCTATCCGCAAACGGAGGGACTGGGGCGCGGGCACGCGCCTGCAGGTCGAAGACACACCGGACGGTGTACTTTTGAGACCGGCGCCTGCCTTTGCCCCGACACGACCAGAAGATGTCTTTGGTGTCCTGCCGCACAGTGGCAGACCGAAGACCTTGGAGGAGATGGACGCGGCCGTCCTTGCTGAAGCACGGCGGCGCCATGCTCGCGATTGATACCAACGTTGTCGTCAGGTATCTGACGAACGACGATCCCGAGCAGTCCCCGCGAGCCCGGCGGCTGATCGACGGTCAGCCCGTTTTCGTCGCCGTCACGGTGATCCTGGAGGCTGAGTGGGTGCTGCGCAGCGGCTATGGTTATGATCAGGCCTCGATCGTCAATGCACTGCGGGTGTTCGGCGGGCTTCCCACTGTCGAGATAGAGGATGCTGCGATCGTCTCTTCCGCGGTCGATCTAGCCGAGACGGGAATGGATTTCGCCGATGCGCTCCATCTGGGCAAGTCCTCGCAATGCTCAGCATTTGTGTCCTTCGACCGTAAGTTCATCAAGGCCGCACAAGCGGCCGGGTACGAAAGCGTTCGCGAAGGCTAGTTTGCCAGCCGGCTACGTCTTGCGGGGGGGCGGCAAACTCAAGCACGGCCTTGTGAAAATCGGCGGATTAACGTCGCCGTTTCGGCTTCTCCAGCAGCGCCACGGCCTCGACATGCGGCGACCACAGGAACTGGTCGATGGGCGTGACGCTCTTCAAGATGTAGCCGCCGTCGATCAGGATGCGTAGGTCGCGTGCCAGCGTCACCGGATTGCAGGAGACGGCGGCGACGAACGGCACATCCGAGCGGGCGATCTGCTTCGACTGGTCCTCGGCGCCGGCGCGCGGCGGGTCGAAGACGACGCCATCGAAAGCATTCAGTTCCTTGAACGTCAGCGGCCGCCGGAACAGGTCGCGGCGTTCGCCGGTTACCCGCTTCAGGCCGGTGGCGAAGCGCGATCCGCGGTCGAGCGCCGAAAGAGCTGCCGCGTCGCCTTCGACCGCGTGGACTTCGGATTTGGCCGCCAGCCGAAGCGCAAAGCTGCCGCAGCCCGCGAAAAGATCCGCGACTTTCCTGGCCCGCTTCAGATGTCCGCCAACGAGATCGGCCATCGCCTGTTCGGCGGCTTGCGTTGCCTGCAGGAAGGCGCCAGGCGGTATGGCGACAGCAACTGTGCCGAACATGACCACCGGCTTTTTCGGCTCGATGACAATCTCGTCGTCGATCGAAAGCCGGGCAAAGCCATTGGCCATGATGAAGTTGGAGGCGACCCGGCGCTGGTTCTCGCCCAGCTTGCCCGACTCATAGACAGCGACGTCAAGCCCCGAGCCCGTCACAGTGACCGCCATCCGGAACGATTTGGTGGTGGCGCAAACCAGGTCGGCGACCGATCTCAAGCGATCGAGCGCGGCAACGATCTCCGGCAGCGAGATCGGACATTCCTCGATGGGGATGATTTCCGGCGACAGATGGCGATGGAAGCCAAGCAGCATGCCTGTGTCGGCGCGCCTGGCGGCAAGCACGACGCGGCGGCGTGTGTGTGGCGCACACGGCACCAGGGCGCCGATGTCGCCGGCAATGCCTTTCAAGGCGTGCACGACCTTGTCGCGTTTCCATTGCTGGTAAGCGTCGGCTTGCAGATGCTGGACGGCGCAGCCGCCACATTCGGTGAAATGCCGGCAGGCCGGATCGATACGCAGCGGCGACGTCTCCAATACCGCCATCAGCATGGCGCGATCCCTCTCGCGCGCGGCGGTGACGGTCTCGCCGGGCAGGGTGAAGGGAATGAACATCTCGCCGGTTTCCGTCTCGGCGACGCCGTCGCCCTGCGAACCCAGTCTCTTGATGGTGAAGCCCGTGCTCATCGGTCCTTGATCCCGGCATCCTTGGTCCCGGCATCCTTGATCCCGGCAAGCAGGAATTCGCGGTTGCCGTCGCCGCCTTCGATCGGCGACATGTGCAGACCCAATGTACGCCAGCCAGGGACGCCTTCGAGCCATTCCTGCAGCAAGCCGGCCACACGGGCGGCGTCATAAGGGTCTTTCAACAGACCGCCCTTGCCGATTGCCTCGCGGCCGGCCTCGAATTGCGGCTTGACCAGAAACACCGCACGAGCGCCGTCCCGTGCCAATGCCAACGCCGGTGGCGACGCCAGTTTCAACGAGATGAAGCTGACGTCGGAGACGATGAAATCCGGGATGCGGCCGCCGAGATCGGCAGCCGCGAGCTCGCGAGCGTTGAGGCCCTCGATAACCGTCACGCGCGGGTCGCCCGCAATGTCGGGATGCATCTGGCCGTGGCCGACATCGATGGCCGTGACATGGGCCGCGCCGCGTTCGAGCAGCACCTGGGTGAAGCCGCCCGTCGAGGCGCCGATATCGAGGGCTTCACTGCCCGCGGGATCGAGACCGAAATGGTCGAGCCCGGCAATCAGCTTCAGCGCCGCGCGTGAGACATAGCCCTGCGCCGGATCGTCGATGACGATAAGGCATTGCGGCAAAACCGTCTGGCCCGGCTTGCGGGCGACCACGCCGTCGACGGTCACGGTGCCGCGCTCGACCGCGTCGCGGGCGCGCGAGCGGCTCGCAAACAGGCCGCGCTGGACGAGCAATTCGTCGAGCCGCTGGCGTGTGCTGGCTGGCAGAGGGGAGTTCATCGGCCTTCATGGCGAAAGCCGGCCGCGAAGGCAAGGACATTGGCATGGGAGGACGTCGAGACCCGGGCCGCAAGCCAGTCCGCCCGGTTGAATATCGCAGCCAGTCCGGCAAGATGTAGAGGCTCAGGCAATGCGGAGGAAGACGAATGCTGACAGGAACCTGCCATTGCGGCACCGCCCACTGGACCCTGGAAGGCGATCCCGGCCCGATCACGGCCTGCAATTGCACGCTTTGCCGCCGTTATGGCACGCTCTGGGCCTATGACTTTGTCGACGAGCGTATCCGGCTTGCGGGGCCTGTGCAGTCCTACACCCGCGCCGGCAAGGAGACGCCGTCGCTGGAAATCCTGTTTTGCCCGACATGCGCCTGCGTGCTTGCCTGGCGCGGTTTGCGTCGCAGCGACAGCGGCCGCACGCGTATCGCCGTCAATGTCAGGCTGGCACCGCCGGAGGCGGTCGCCGACCTGCCGATCGACCATTTCGACGGGCTGGACACTTATGACGACCTGCCGCGCGATGGGCGCTGCGTGCGCGATATGTGGTTTTAGAAGATCGTCCGTGAGACCTGCCGTTCAACGGCCGGCATCAGGCCGTCGCTTCCGTCATCTGAAGCCTGCTTGCGCGGGCGCTCGACAGCAACGACTGGTGCGTCCGGCACGACGACAAGCTGCGGCACCTGCTTGTAGGAAAAAGCGCCCCTGATATCGCCCATCTTGCGGGCGACGATGCCTGCCACCGCCTGTTCGAGCTTGCGGTCATAGCGCGTCTCGGCCATGGCCGGCGCGGCGATGACGGCCAAAAGGGCCGCGCCGCACAGAAGCGTTCGCATTGTTTTTAACTCCCTGCCTGGAGGCAGTTCTAGCAGGGCGGCGTTGAAAAACGGCCAAAAGAGACGGTAAGCGAAACGCCAAAGAGAAGCGTTAACATAAGGTTGCAGCCGGCACCGGCTTCAGCTGCGTGAGGTTTTGATTCAGGCGCGTTGCGCGCGTGCGGAATGGCCGAGCGCGACGAACACGGTGCGCACGATGCCGGCCGCGTCGAGCCCGGCATCGGCATACATTTTTTCCGGCTTGGCGTGGTCGGTGAACTCGTCCGGCAGCACCAGCGGCCGAACTTTCAGACCGCTTTCCAGCAAGCCTTCATGGGCGAGGAACTGCAGCACGTGGCTGGCGAAACCGCCGACAGCGCCCTCTTCCACCGTCACCAGCACTTCGTGCGAGCGGGCGAGACGGCGGATCAAATCCTCGTCCAGCGGCTTGGCGAAACGGGCGTCCGCAACCGTCGTTGACAGTCCGGCCGCGCCGAGTTCCTCGGCGGCCATTAGACAGTCCTGCAGCCGCGTGCCGAAGGACAAGAGCGCCACCTTGGTGCCATCCCTGACGATGCGGCCCTTGCCGATTTCAAGCACCGAGCCGCGCTCCGGCATGTCGACGCCAACGCCATTGCCGCGCGGATAGCGGAAGGCGATCGGGCCTTCCTCATAATAGGCGGCGGTGCGCACCATGTGGCGAAGCTCCGCCTCGTCGGCAGCCGCCATCACCACGAAGCCCGGCAGCGTCGCCAGGAAGGTGGTGTCGAAGGCGCCGCAATGAGTGGCGCCGTCGGCGCCGACGAAACCGGCGCGGTCGATCGGGAAACGCACCGGCAGTTTCTGGATCGCCACATCATGGACGACCTGATCGTAGGCGCGCTGCAGGAAGGTCGAATAGATGGCGGCGAAGGGCTTGTAGCCCTCGCTGGCGAGGCCGGCGGCGAAGGTCACGGCATGTTGCTCGGCAATGCCGACATCGAAGGTCCGGGTCGGAAACGCTTCGCCGAACAAATCCAGGCCGGTGCCGTTCGGCATGGCGGCGGTGACGGCGACGATGCGGTCGTCCAGGCGGGCCTCCT
The DNA here is from genome assembly GCF_040323735.1 of Mesorhizobium sp. M0029. NCBI lineage: Bacteria > Pseudomonadati > Pseudomonadota > Alphaproteobacteria > Hyphomicrobiales > Phyllobacteriaceae > Mesorhizobium > Mesorhizobium sp. M0029. Next base: position 121,644 of record NZ_JAMYVF010000009.1, on the reverse strand, counting down.
GGACCAGGCTCTCGGCGAACACCTTGGTGTAGGCCGGCGCATTGGCCGGGGCCTTGGTCTGCGCGCCGGTGATGACGTCGAACTTGTTGACGCCGTGATATTTGTCGGCCGCGGCCTCGGCCGGCGCGTAGCCCTTGCCCTTCTGGGTCACGACATGGATCAGCACCGGGCCGTCGGCATGGTCGCGGACGTTCTTCAGCACCGGGATCAGATGCTCGAGATTGTGGCCGTCGATCGGGCCGATATGGTAGAAGCCAAGCTCCTCGAACAGCGTGCCGCCGGTGACGTAGCCGCGCGCATGCTCGACCGCCCGCTTGATGGCGCGGTCGGCGCGCTTGCCGAGATAGGAGGTCAGCTTCTTGCCGAAATCGCGCAGGCCAAGATAGGTCTTGCCCGACGCGAGCCGCGCCAGATAGGCGCTCATGGCGCCGGTCGGCGGCGCGATAGACATGTCGTTGTCGTTGAGGATGACGATCAGCCGGGCATCAAGCGCGCCGGCATTGTTCATGGCTTCATAGGCCATGCCGGCGGACATGGCGCCGTCGCCGATGACGGCAATGACATTGTTGTGGCCGCCCGAGAGGTCGCGCGCCATGGCCATGCCGAGGCCGGCGGAAATGGAGGTCGAAGAGTGCGCGGCGCCGAACGGGTCGTATTCGCTCTCGGCGCGACGGGTGAAGCCGGACAGGCCGCCTTCTTGCCTGAGCGTTCGGATGCGGTCGCGGCGGCCGGTCAGGATCTTGTGTGGATAGGCCTGGTGGCCGACATCCCAGATCACGCGGTCTTCCGGCGTGTTGAAGACATAGTGCAGCGCCACCGTCAGTTCGACGACACCGAGGCCGGCGCCGAGATGCCCGCCCGTATGCGAGACGGCATCGATCAGCTCGGCGCGCAGCTCCGAGGCCAGCTGCGGCAGCTCGCTTTGGTCAAGCTTCTTCAGGTCGGCTGGAATGCGGACCTTGTCGAGAAGCGGCGTATGCAGCGTTGCGTTCACTGTTAAAGGGCCTGCTCAGCTATAATGCGCGTCGATCATGGCGAAATATGCCTGCGTCGCCGGAATGTAAATGCGTGTCAGTGACGCGGGTGATGCTGACGTTAATTGTCCGGTAACGGAATGAACTCTTCCTCATCTCCAGGAACGATATCGAAGCGGCCCGTCTTCCATTCCTGCTTGGCCTGTTCGATGCGTTCCTTCGACGACGAGACGAAGTTCCACCAGATGTGGCGCGGAGAGCCGAGCGAAGCGCCCCCGAAGAGCATGAAATGGGCGCCGCGCTCGGACGACACGACGATCTCGTCGCCAGGCCGGAACACCAGCAGCCGTTCGGCCGGAAAACGGTCGCCCGAGATTGAGACATCGCCGTCCAGCGTGTAGATGGCGCGTTCCTCGGCGTCGGCGGGAATTTTGACGCTGGCGCCGGGCGCCAGCCTCAGATCGGCGTAGAGCGTCTCGGTGTCGGCTCTTACCGGCGAGCGCAGTCCCTGGAAATCGCCGATCACCACGCGGCCGGAAACACCTTCGGCGTCGATCTCGGGCAGAAGGAGCGCGGCCGTGTTCTCGAACACCGGCGCCACTTCCTCCTTGCCGTCGGGCAAAGCCAGCCATGTCTGCAGGCCGGAGACCGACATCGGCGCGCCGCGCAGTTCTTCGGGCGTGCGCTCGGAATGGACAATGCCGCGGCCGGCGGTCATCAAATTCACGTCGCCGGGCTGGATGACCATCTCGGTGCCGAGCGAATCGCGGTGCCTGATATTGCCGTCGAACAGATAGGTGACGGTGGAAAGCCCGATATGCGGGTGCGGGCGCACATCCATCGCCTGGCCGGCGCGCAAGATCGCCGGCCCCATGCGGTCGAAGAAGATGAAGGGACCGACCAGCCGCCGCTTTGCCGTCGGCAGAGCGCGACGAACCTGGAAGCCGCCAATGTCCTTGGCGTTTGGAATGACCATGAGCTCGATCTGGTCGCTGGCGAAGGCATCGCCAGGCTCAGGGTCCTTGCCGGGGAAGAAACTCATCTGGATGTCCTCAGGCGAAGCGGAGCGCCGATTTGGCTTTTGCCTTGGCCGCCACCTCTTCACGATTGCGCGGATGATGCGTGGTTTCCAGCGAATGCAGCAATTCATGCGCCGATTCGGCGATCGCCTCGACGGCACGGTCGAAGGCTGCCTGGTTGCGCTGCGAGGGGCGCGTCGTTCCGCTCAGTTTGCGCACGAATTGAAGGGCGGCGTCGCGGATCTCGTCATGGGTCGCCGGCGGCTCGAAATTGAACAGGGTCTTGATGTTTCTGCACATGCTTGAACTCCTATCTGCTTTATGCCCGCCCCATTCCACTACTCCGCGTCGAGCGGCTCCGTTCCCACCGGTTTGCCATCACGCGACAGCCTGATCTTCTCGACCTTGTCTTCGGCCGCCTTCAGCAGCCGGTCGCAATGGGCCTTCAGCGCCTCGCCGCGCTCATAGATCTTGATCGATTGGTCGAGCGGCACGTCGCCGCGTTCCAGATCATCGACGATCTTTTCCAGCGCGTCGAGTGCCTGCTCGAAGCTCATCGCCTTCACGTCTTCATTTGCTTCGCCAGCCATACTTTACCCCTTCATCAGCCGCCCGACATGGGCGGCGACCGAAAATGCCAGTCCCTGCAGATCGTAGCCGCCCTCAAGCAGGCTGACGAGCCGGTTGCCGCTGTGGCGCCCGGCGCGTTCCAGCAACTGGCCTGTCGCCCAGTCGAAATCGTCCTCGCTGAGGTTGATCTCGGCCAGCGGGTCGCGATGGTGAGCGTCGAACCCTGCGGAAATGATGATCAGATCGGGCGCGAAATTATCGAGCGCCGGCAGGACGCGCGACAGCAAGGCATCGCGAAACATGTCCGAGCCGGTCTGCGGCGCCAGCGGGGCGTTGACGATGTTGCCGGCGCCGGTTTCGCTCTTGGCGCCGGTGCCGGGATAGAGCGGCATCTGGTGCGTCGAACAATAGAGCACCGAGGGATCGTCCCAGAAGATGTCCTGCGTGCCGTTGCCGTGATGGACATCCCAATCGACGATAGCGACGCGCTCGGCGCCGTGTTTCTTTTGCGCATAACGCGCGGCAATCGCCGCGGTGTTGAACAGGCAAAAGCCCATCGCCGTGGTCTTTTCGGCGTGGTGGCCGGGCGGACGTGAGGCGACGAAGGCATTGGCGACGCGGCCCTCGAAGACGTCGTCGACAGCGGCGTTGGCGGCACCGATGGCGGTCACCACCGCCTGCCAGCTTTTCGGGCTGGCGCTGGTGTCGGCGTCGATCGAGGCAATGCCGCTTTCAGGGATCGCGGCGCGGACGCGGGCGACGAAATCCTCGGGGTGGGCGTAGAGGATTGTGGCCTCGTCGCCTTGCGGCGCCGTTACCCGATCGAGTGCGGTGAAGGCCTCGTCGTCGAGCACGCGCTCGATAGCGCGCAAGCGGTCCGGCCGCTCCGGATGACCGGGGGGCGTCAGATGTTCGAGGAAGATCGGATGGGTGTAGAGCCTGGTGACCATGACCCGATATAGGCGCGCCCGGCCGCTTTGACCATGGTTTGACGCCTCACCGCCCCGACGTTCAACAAGGATTACACCCCGGGCGCGGGCTGCGTCCAGCGCGAGCCGCCGAAGGAGGCCAGCGCCTTATCCCTGAGTTCCCTGAACTTGGACGACCCCTCGGCCAGCCGCTGGTCCCATTCGGCGTTCGGCACCTGGCCTTCGATGGTCTTGAAATAGACCTGCATCAGGCAGGCTATGGCGAAGGGTTCGATGAAGGCCGCCTTGAAGGCCCAGGCAAGGAGGATGGCGAGCACGAAGGCCCAGCCGCCGAGCTGCCCCGGAATGAACCACATGATGGCGGCGGCCGGCGCCAGCATCAAAAGGAAGATGACGAAGGACACACCCCACATGATGACCGCCAGCCAGACGGCGTTCTTGACCATGGTCTTGCCGTTCTGGGCATAGAGCACGACGCCTTGCCGGGCGGTTTCGAAGGGCGACGACGAGTTGATACGGATGTTGTAGCCGAGGATGATCTCGTCAACATAGGTCAGCGACAGGCGGATGACCGTATTGATGAAAGCGACCAGGCCGCCGAGGCCCGGAATGGGCAGGAAGGCGGCGATGCCGCCGATCAGGCCGGTGATGGCGCGGATGGCGCCCTTGACCAGCTGGTCGACCACGAAAAGGATGTTGGCCTCGGCGAAACGTTCCTTCACCACACCCTTGGCGTAGGCGATCTGGTCCTGGCCATTGGGAATCTCGCGGCCATCGATCAGATGGACCATGACGGCGATATGGCCGGCCTTGACGACATAGAGGATGTATTCGCGGATCCAGTACAGCGCGATCGAAACGACGCCGATGCCGACGATGCCGCCCCAGAGCGCAAAGGACAGCGGCCCGTCGGGATCGGTGGAGATGTGGCCGACGCCATAGCCGACGGAGGCGCCGCTGCCGGTCGCCACGATATAGGCGAGCGTGATGCCGAAATAGACGATCATGCGAAAGACGATGAATGGCCATGTCCTGATCATGATGGACACCGACCTGCCGATTTCGAAATCCCACATGCGCCCGAATCTCCCCTCAGAGATGGACGGCGAGGATGAACCTGGGCCGAAAATTGTCAATCTCGGCAAACGCCGGGGATCGGCTCGTGAGATTTCAGGCCGGATGCGAACCCTGCTTTTTGAGCAAGCCTTCGAGCAGTTGCTGGAAGGCCGCCACCACGGTCTTCGACGTGGCTTCGGGATCGTTCGAATTGGCGATGCGCTGCGCCGCCTGGCTGCTGGCGCCGTTGATCAGCCGTGCGGCGGTTTCGGGGTCGACGCCGGGGACGACCACCCCCTCGTGCTGCAGAGCGGTCAGATGATCGGTCATTGAACCGACGCAGGCATTGGCGTTCGGCCATTGCGCCGGATCGCCGAGCACAGCCGGACCGTCGCGAAACATGATGCGCTGGATTTCCGGCTCCAGCGCCATCTCGATATAGGTCGTGCATTCGTCGACGAAACGCTGCCAGCGGCTTGGCGCCCGCGAAGCAATCTCATGGATGCGGACGGCCATCTCGCCATCGATTTCGGCGATGACGGCCTGCAGCAGGCCCTTCTTGTCGCCGAAATGATGATAGAGCGCACCGCGCGTCAGCCCGGCCGAGGCGGTGAAGTCGTCCATCGACGCGTCGGCATAGCCGATCGTGCCGAAAGCGTGGCGGGCCGCCGTGATCAGCTTGGCGCGCGTTTCGGCAATCATCTCCTTGCGGGGTCTGTGCATGGTTCTGGCCTTATTCACATACGCTTCGTATGCCAATTGACATACGCGGCGTATCGACTACCTATATTCATACGCATCGTATGTAATTGTCGAATTGGCCTTTGTCGAGGAACCAGCCATGCAAAACCCATACTCGGAAATCTTTCGTGCCCCTGGAGCCAAGGGGTTTGCCGCCGCGGGCTTCCTCGCGCGGCTGCCGATCGCCATGGCGCCGATCGGCATCGTGGCCATGCTGTCGCAGACGCGTGGCGAATACTGGCTGGCGGGAGCTGTCTCGGCGACGTTCGCGCTGAGCAACGCTTTCGTGGCGCCGCAGATATCACGGCTGGTCGATCGCCTCGGCCAGGCGCGGATCGTGATTCCGACCACCATCCTCACCGTGCTCGCCTTCGCGGTGCTGATTGCCGCAGCCAATCAGGACTGGCCGGTGTGGACGCTGTTTGTGTCGGCACTGGCGGCCGCCGCCATGCCCAGCATGCCGGCGATGGTGCGCGCGCGCTGGACCGAGATTTTTCGCGGCCGGCCGCAGATGAACACCGCATTCGCCTTCGAATCGGCGGCGGACGAACTCGTCTACATTGCAGGCGCATCGCTGTCGGTGGGCTTGAGTGCCGCTCTGTTCCCGGAAGCCGGTGTCCTGGCCAGCACGCTGTTCCTCGCCCTTGGCTCGGCAGCCTTCATCCTGCAGCGTTCGACCGAACCACAAGTGCGGCCGGTGAATCATGTCTCGAGCGGCTCGGCAATCCGGCTCAGGCCGGTGCAGATCATCACCTTCGCCCTGATCTTCGTCGGCGCCACCTTCGCGACGACGGAAGTGAGCACGGTGGCGATCACCAAGGAACTCGGCCAGCCGGGCGCCGCCAGCCTCGTCATCGGCGTCTATGCGCTGGGATCGTTCGTGCTCGGCCTCGTCGTCGGTGCGCTCAACCTGAAAGCGCCGCTGCAGCGCCAGTTGGCCCTCGCGGTCGCCCTCGTTGCGCTCGGCGCATTGCTGCCGCTCACCGCCGACACGGTGCCGCTGCTGGCGCTGACCGTTTTCATCAGCGGCGTGGCGATCTCGCCAACCTTCATCACCGCCTTCGGCCTGATCGAACGCCACGTGCCGGAAGCGATGCTGACCGAAGGCATTACCTGGGTGATGACAGGCATCGGCATCGGCATGGCGCTCGGTTCGTTTGCCGCCGGTGCGGTGGTGGATGAATTCGGCGCCCGCAACGGGTTCTGGGTCTCGGTGGCGTCCGGCGTCATCGCATTGGTCACGGTGTTGCTGGGCCAGCGCAGCCTGGCCACCCACACATGCGAGCTGGACGGATGCGACGCGGCCGCCGTTCCCGCGGAGTAAGGACGCGGCCTGACGTTCGCTTTGGAGACCACCGCAAACGTTCGGAATTAGGTGAGGCCTCTGGCGTCGTCATCACGGAGCGACGCGAAGCGAAGCGCAGACCCGAGGAGCCATTCCGTTACCGTAGGGTGCAGCGGAGCAGAATTCTGCACCGTTGCAACGCGTCGAAGTCGCGGCATGGATCCTATGGTCTGCGCCGCGTCGCTTCGCTCCTTGCTTCGCCATAGGATGACGAACGCGTGGAGGCTTCAGCAAATCGCAGAAGCAGGCGACCTGCCCGCGCAATTTTTTCGGCAGCGTCGCTCTTGCGCGACGAACTAGATAATCTCGGTCTTGGCGATATGTATGCCAAAGCCTTCAAGCCCGACATAGTGGCGCTCGCGCGAGGCGATCAGGTTGATCGAGGAAATGCCGAGATCCTTCAGGATCTGGGCGCCGAGGCCGATTTCGCGCCACTCGTTCTCACGGCGGCGGGCCTCTTCGTGGTCCTCACGGTCGGCACTCATCGGCCGGTTGCGCTCCTGATGGGCGACGCCGACCGAACCCTCCCGGAGATAGACGATGACGCCGCGCTTGCGTTCGCCCATCGCCTTCATAATGGCGTCGAGCCGGTGGCTGGTGCCGAACACGTCGGTCACCACATCCTCGGAATGCAGCCGCACCGGCACGTCCTCGCCGTCACGGATGTCGCCGAAAACGACCGCGACATGGTGCATGGAATCCCAGGGCAGCGTGTAGGTGAAGACCTGCGCCTTGCCGCCGAGTGTGTCGATTTCGGAGCAGGCGACGCGTTCGACCAGCGTTTCCTTGCGCTGCCGATAGGCGATGAGGTCGGCGACCGAAACCTGCTTGAGGCCATGTTCCTCGGCAAAGCTCGCCACCTGCGGGCCGCGCTTGACGGTGCCGTCGTCATTGACCAACTCCGAGATCACGCCAACCGGCGGCAGGCCGGCAAGTTTGCACAAGTCAACCGCGGCTTCGGTATGGCCCGAACGCATCAGCACGCCGCCTTCCCTAGCGATCAGCGGGAAGATGTGGCCGGGGCGAACGAAATCCGAACCGCCGACATTGCCGTTGGCCAGGTTGCGCACGGTCAGCGTGCGGTCCTCGGCCGAAATGCCGGTGGTGGTGCCATGCTTGAAATCGACGCTGACGGTAAAGGCCGTGGTGTGGGCGGAATCATTGTCGGCGACCATCGGCTGCAGATTGAGCCGCTTGGCCTCCTCGCGCGGCATCGGCGTGCAGACGATGCCGGAGGTGTGACGGATGATGAAGGCCATTTTCTCCGGGCTGCAATGCACGGCGGCAACGATCAGGTCGCCCTCGTTCTCACGCCCGTCATCGTCCATGACGACGACGATCTCGCCGCGCTCGAAGGCGCGGATGGCTTCGACGATTTTCTTCTGATCGTATGGCATTGGCTCGCTTCGCTCGCAGGGAATAGGGGTTGGGCAGTAGGAGTTAGGGAAGGAAGGACGGGCTGGCTTATTGCCTAATCCCTACTGCCTAATCCCCGGCCTGTCTGTCCCCGGTGCCGCAGATAATGGTCGGCGATGGCGCAGGCAACCATGGCTTCGCCGATCGGCACGGCGCGGATGCCGACGCAGGGGTCGTGGCGGCCCTTGGTCATGACGTCGACGTCGTTGCCGTCCTTGTCGATGGATTTTCGCGGCGTCAGGATCGACGAGGTCGGCTTGACGGCGAAGCGGGCGACGATCGCCTGGCCGGTCGAGATGCCGCCCAGAATGCCGCCGGCATTGTTGGACAGGAAGACCGGCTTGCCGTCATTGCCGATGCGCATCTCGTCGGCATTCTGTTCGCCGGTGATGCGGGCGGCTTCGAAACCGTTGCCGATCTCGACCCCCTTGACGGCGTTGATCGACATCAGGCCGGACGCGATGTCCTGGTCGAGCTTGGCATAGATCGGCGCGCCAAGGCCGGCTGGCACGCCGTCGGCGATGATTTCAATAACCGCGCCCACCGAGGAGCCGGATTTGCGGATGCCGTCGAGATAGCTGGTGAAGACCGGAACGGAGGCCGGATCGGGGGTGAAGAACGGGTTTTCGGCGTCACCGATGAAATTCCAGTTCCAGTTGGCGCGGTCGATCGATTTCTCGCCCATAGACACCAGCGCGCCGCGCACCACCATGCCGGGCACCACCTTACGGGCGAGCGCGCCGGCCGCCACGCGCGCCGCCGTCTCGCGGGCCGAGGAACGACCGCCGCCGCGATGGTCGCGCAGGCCGTATTTGACTTCATAGGTGTAGTCGGCGTGGCCGGGACGGTACTGGCGGGCAATGTCGCCATAGTCCTTGGAGCGCTGGTCGACATTCTCGATCAGCATCGAGACGGGCGTGCCGGTGGTGATCATCGTCTCGCCGTCCTCGTCGAGGATGAAGCCGGACAGCACCTTCACCTCGTCCGGTTCGCGGCGCTGGGTCACAAAACGCGACTGGCCGGGACGGCGCTTGTCGAGTTCGGCCTGGATTTCGGCCCGTGTGAAGCGGATGCCGGGCGGGCAGCCATCGACCACGCAGCCGAGCGACGGGCCATGGCTTTCGCCCCAGGTGGTGACGCGGAAGAGATGGCCGAACGTGTTGTGAGACATGAATTTTAGCCCTGCCCGGCAGCGGAGCCGGATCAAGGGTGCGTTCTATTGGCGTTTTCCACAGCGGTCAAACTGTGAACCGGCGGTTTTAGTTTTGACACATTCGGTTGGTTTCTGCTCTCTTCCATCCGCCCGTTGAAAGCTCGCCGCCATCCGTGCAGGCGCAATGACAAAGAGGACGACGATGCGTACCCTGATTGGCGCTGCTGCCGCCATGTTGCTGATTTCCACCGCCGCCTATGCCGGCCAGACCGAAGGCCTGATCAAGAAGGTCGACAAGGACGCGCTGACGCTGACGCTGGAGGACGGTAAGTCCTTCAAGCTCAACGCCGAGACCGATCTCGATTCGCTGAAACCGGGCATGGATATCGTCATTGCCTATGACGTGACGAATGGCGAGAACGTCGTCACCGATATGGAACTGCCCGACACCGAATAAGACCGACGCCGAACAGGGTCTTGCCGCTCGGCGGAGCCCTGCCCGGATAAACAGGACAGTCGTCCTGTTTATCCGCTCGAATCTAAAGCCAATCCAGGCGCCCGTCCTGCAGCCTGAGCACCCGGTCCTGCCGCACTTCCAGGTTTGCCGCTTCGTGTTCGGAAACACCCTTGACCATCCGAAACAGGGTCCGCACGACGCCACCATGCGTGACGCAGACCGTCTGGCGGTCGAGCGCGTCGAACCACGGCTTCACCCGTTCGAGCAGCATCTGGTAGCTTTCGGCGCCCTCACCCGGCGGCTGGAAATTCCATTTGTTGCGCCGTCGCGCCTTCGCCGAGCCCGGCATTCGCGCATCGAGTTCGGCATAGGTAAAGCCCTGCCAGTCGCCAAAGTGCACCTCGACCAGACGCGGGTCGGTGCGGTAGGCATCGGGATCGAGTTGCATCGCCAAGCGTAGCCGCTGCATCGTCTCGCGCGTCCGATTCATCGGGCTGGCGACAAAGTCGAAATCCTCAGGGTTCTGGATCAGCTCGGCCAGCCGCCGCCCATTGCGGGTCGCCTGCTCGCGGCCGAGTGCGTTGAGATCGGTGTCGGCCTGGCCCTGCAGCCGCGACTCGGCATTCCACTGCGTCTGGCCATGGCGCACGATGTAGACGAGCGGAACCATCAGGTCTTCCGGAAATCAGGACAGGCAGGCGGAAACCGCGGCAGATCTATTCCTTGACGGTCGAAATATCCGGCGCGTCGACCGCCTTCATGCCGACCACGTGATAGCCTGAATCGACATGATGCACTTCGCCGGTGACGCCACGCGACAGGTCCGACAGGAAATACACGGCGGAATCGCCGACTTCTTCCTGGGTGACGGTCTGCTTCAGCGGCGAATTGTATTCGTTCCACTTCAGGATGTAGCGAAAATCGCCGATGCCCGAAGCAGCCAAGGTCTTGATCGGCCCGGCCGAGATGGCGTTGACGCGGATCTTCTTGCCGCCGAGGTCGACGGCGAGATAGCGCACGCTGGCTTCGAGCGCGGCCTTGGCGACACCCATGACGTTGTAATGCGGCATGACCTTTTCGGCGCCATAATAGGTCAGCGTCAGCAGCGAACCGCCATCGGTCATGAGCGCTTCGGCGCGCTTGGCGATGGTGGTGAAGGAATAGACCGAAATGTCCATGGTGCGCAGGAAATTGTCGCGCGTCGTCTCGACATAGCGTCCGGTCAGTTCGTCCTTGTCGGAAAAGGCGATGGCATGGACGAGGAAGTCGAGCTTGCCGCCCCAATGCCTGGCGACATTGGCAAACACCTCGTCGAGGCTCGCCGGATCAGTGACATCGCAATGACCGGCGACAAAGGCGCCCAGTTCCGCAGCCAGCGGCTCGACGCGCTTCTTGAACGCCTCGCCCTGATAGGTCAGCGCGATCTCGGCGCCATGGTCGACGCAGGCCTTGGCGATGCCGTAGGCAATCGATCTGTTGTTGGCGACGCCCAGTATAAGGCCGCGCTTGCCGGCCATAAGGCCCTGTCCACCCGCCATGTCAGCGCTCTCCGAAAGGTTTTCTGCTTTGGAGTGCCTATCGCACACGCAGAAAGGCGCATCAAGCACAGACGGGGCGCGCGTTCAATTCAGACACTCGGCGTGACAACGAATGGGGGATAATAAGGTTGTTGTGAGATTCGAACGCCTCACTGCGGCCAGCGCGCCTTGACGGCCCAGGCCGGGCAGCCGAATCGGCTGGCCGGCACCGCATCGGCCCTATCCAGCCATTTTGCGCCAGGGAATGAGCATTCCCACCTGCTTGCGGTAGAGGCGGTACTGATCGCCAAACATCGCGACGAGATCGCGTTCCTCGAGGAAGATGCCGAGCAGGATGTAGCCGGTGCTGCCCGCCGCGAACAGAAGATGGCCCCATGTCATCGACGGCGTCGCCCAGAAGGCCAGGAGAAAGCCGACATAGAGCGGGTGCCGGACCCATTTGTAGAACAGCGGCGTCCTGAACACGGGCGGCGCCGGTTCGCTCTTGCGCAAAGCGGCGAGAACCTGGCGCAAGCCGAACAGTTCGAAATGGTTGATCAGAAAGGTGCTGGTCAACAATACCGCCCAGCCGAGCCAGAACACGCCATGGATGACGGCGACCCAGACCGGGTTCTCGACCGTCCAGACGAGACCGGGGATCGGCCGCCATTGCCAGTAGAGCAGCAGCAGGATGAGGCTGGCCAAAAGCACATAGGTGCTGCGTTCGGCCGCGTGCGGGACAATCCGTGTCCACCAGCGCTTGAAAACCGGCCGCGCCATGATGCTGTGCTGGGCGGCGAAAAGGCCGAGCAGCAGCGCATTGACGATGACGGCTTCGACCGGACTTCCAGCGACTCCGGAATCGATGGATTTCGGCACGACCAGGTTGCCGACGAAACCGACCGCATAGAGAAACGAACCGAGAAAAATCAGGTATGCGGCAACGCCGTAGATAAGGGTGATTACGCCCGCCATGACTGCCCCTCCATGCAAGCATCAGGATTCGGTCGGTCGACCGAATTCAGTGTCAAAAACCATAAATTTTCTAGCGAGTCAACTTGATCGGTCGATCGACCGAGATAGAGTGGAGGGACGTCCAGCCCCGGACAGGAGAAGCTATGATCCGCCCAGATTGCACCGCTACCAGCGGCAGCCACGCCGCATGACGGACGCTGCCGAAGCCGTTACCCCGCCGCAGAACAAGCAAAAGCGCGACACGCGCGCCGAACTGATTTCGGCCGCCGAGTTGTGCCTCCATCGAGGCGGCTACGCCGATCTGTCGACGCGCCGCGTTGCCGAGATCGCCGGCGTTCCGCTCAGCCAGATCCATTACCATTTCGGCTCCAAGGAACGGCTGTTCCTGGCCCTGCTCGACCATCTGAACGAGGGCCTGCTGAAACGCCAGGCGGAGACTTTTGCGGCACCGATGCCGCTGTGGCAGCGCTGGGAGCGCGCTTGCGATTTCCTCGACGATGATCTGGCGTCCGGCTATGTCCGGATCCTGCACGAGATGATCGCGGCAAGCCTGTCGAGCCCCGAAATCGCCAAGGCGGTGCGCCGCGACCTGCGCGGCTGGTTCGAACTGCTGGACGGACTGGCGCAAGAGGCGGAGCGGCGGTTCGGCGGCCTCGGGCCATTCTCCGCCGCCGAAGTGACCAGCCTGGTCAGCGCCGCCTTCCTCGGCAGCGAGACGATGATCCTGCTGGAGATCGAGAGCCCGCATGTCCCGGTGCGGCAGGCGCTGCGCCGCTTCGGCGAAACCATCCGGCGGATGGAGGAAGTGGCGCCCGGCAGTTAGCCAGCGAAGTCGAGCCGCGTCAGCCTTTGCGGCTGCGCATCAGCGCTTCGAGTTCGCTGTCGCCGCCTTCCGGCAGCATGATGCGGACATGGGCGTAGAGATCGCCATGGCCGCCGGCCTTTTCCGGCAAGCCCCTGCCCTTCAGGCGCAGCACCTTATCGGAACTCGACCAGGCCGGAATGTTGACCGCCAGCCTGCCGGTCGGCGTGTCGACCGGCACCTTGGCGCCCAGCACCGCGTCGGCCAACGCTACCTCCAGATCGGCATGCAAGTCACGGCCCTCGATGCGGTAGCGCGGGTGCCTGCGGATACGGATCTTGACCAGCGCATCGCCCGGCTGTCCCGGCCCCTGCTCGCCCTGGCCCTTCAGCCGGATGGTCTGGCCATCCTCGACATAGACCGGCAGCTTGACCGCGATCTTGCGGCCGTCGGGGAACATCGCCGTCACCTTTTCGGCGGTCGCTATCTCCTCGATGGTGACGTCGAGCGTGACGTTCAGATCGGCGGCGGTCGCCTGCTGGCGGCGGTCGCCTGTTCCGGCGCCGCGCGCGCCGGAAAAGGCGTCGCCGAAAATCTGGCTGAAGATATCGCTGTTGCCGTCGAACGGATCGCCGCCCGGACGCCCGGATCGGAATTCGAAGCGCGAGCCGCCGGCGCCCTGCTGGCGGCGGAAGCCACCGAACGGATCGCCGCCGCCGGCTGCGCCCTCGAAGCCCTGGAATTTCGGCTTGCCGTCGGCGTCGATCTCGCCGCGGTCGAAGGCCGCACGGTTCTTCTCGTCGCCGACGACCTCATAGGCCTGATTGGCGGCGGCAAAACGGTCCTTGGCCTTGGGATCATTCGGATTCTGGTCCGGATGATACTTCTTGGCGAGCTTGCGGTAGGCCGATTTTATGTCCTTGGCCGATGCGTTCTTGGCAACGCCCAGCACCTCATAGGGGTCGCGCATGCGTCCTGCCCTGGAAAATGAGTTAAATCCACGTTGGCCCTTATATGCGCTCCCATAGGAAGAAATTCCAGTGGCGCGCAGGCTTATCGAGGCTGAAATTGCGGCGCCCGCAAACCCTGGAAAATCAGAGCGGTTTGAAGTCCTGCATGTGCCAGCCGCCGGCCGCGGCGATGCACAATTGGCCCTTGAACAAAGTGACGCCGTCGAAGCTTTCGCGCGAGGCGGTAAAGCTGCGGCAGTCTTGGCCGTTGTCCTGCACTTCGGCGAGTTCGGTGATGGAGCCGCGCGAGCCGGTGTCGGCATTCGCCCACGGCACGGCCTGGCCGCGAAGCTCCTCGATGTCGGCCGAAGACACTGCATTGCCGATCGTGGTCTGGTCGGAAGCGCTGTCGGCGTCCGTCGATGTCACCCTAGCCGGCGCGCTCGAGGTGACGATGGAACGGTCGACCTCGGCCTTTTCCAGGCTGAAGCCGCCGGCGCCGCAGGCGGCAAGCGGCAGGGCGATAATCACGATCACGGCTTTCGAACTGGCCGAAGCGATAACGCTCCATTGCCCGCTGTCAAAAGCTTGCGCGATACGCGACAATCGGCAACCTCCTGAAGCTCGAGACAATTTGAGAAAAACTATGAGTGACACTGAGTTAACAAGTAGTGACTTTACCGAAGCCGCCGAGCCGTTCCGGCTCTTTGCCGAGTGGCTGGAGGACGCCAAGAAAAGCGAAATCAACGACGCCAACGGCGTAGCACTTGCAACCGTCGATGCCGACGGCATGCCGGATGTGCGGATGGTGCTGCTCAAGGGTTTCGATGAAAGCGGCTTTGTCTTCTACACGAATTTCGAGAGCGCCAAGGGCCGCGAGATTCTTGGCAGCATGAAGGCGGCGATGTGCTTCCACTGGAAATCGCTGCGCCGCCAGGTGCGCATACGCGGTCCGGTGGAGATCGTCAGCGACGCTGAAGCCGACGCCTATTACGCGACGCGGCCGCGCGGCAGCCGGATCGGCGCATGGGCTTCGAAACAGTCGCGGCCGCTGGAAAGCCGCTTTGCCCTGGAGAAGGCGGTGGCCGAATACACGGCGCGCTACCCTATCGGCGAAATCCCGCGGCCAAAGCACTGGTCGGGCTTCCGCATCGTGCCGCAGGCGATCGAGTTCTGGCACGACCGGCCATTTCGGCTGCACGATCGGCTGGTCTTTTCGCGCAACGCCGAAGGCGGCTGGGACAAGACACGGCTTTATCCCTGAGGAGAGGTTCAGGCCTTCTTGCGCGTCATGAAGGCGGTCAACGCGGCGCGCGCTTCGTCGGACTTCAGCCGCTCGGAGAAATGCTCGCTCTCCACCTTGATGCGGGCGACAAGCTCGTCGCGCGGGGCGCGCATCAGGTCACGCGCAATCTTCAGCGCCTGCGGCGGCTTGGCGGCGATCGCGCGGGCCGCGGCAAGTGCCGCGGCTTCTAGCCCGTCCTCCTCGACCACCTCATAGATCAGGCCGGCGGCCTTGGCGCGTTCGGCGGAAAAACCTTCGCCGAGCCCAAGCAGCGCGAAGGCGCCCTGCCTGCCGAGGATGAGCGGCGCCAGCAGGCTGGAACCCGCCTCCGGCACCAGGCCGAGGTCGACGAAGGGTGTGCGGAACACCGTGCGCGGCGTGGCGAAAGTCAGGTCGCAATGCAAATTGAGCGTGGTGCCGATGCCGACCGCAATGCCGTCGACGCCGGAGACCATCGGCTTCTCCGTTTTGGCCAGCGCCATCAGGAAGTCCCAGACCTCGTTGCCGCCCTCACCGCCGGTGGCGATGACCAGGAAATCGGCGAGATCGTTGCCGGAAGAGAAGGCGCCAGGCACACCGAGGAAGACATGGACGCGAACCGCCGGGTCGGCATCGCCATCGGCCAGCGCCTTGGACATTGTCGCGTACATGGCGCGCGTCAGTGCGTTCTTCTTGTCGGGACGGTTCATGCGGATGATCTGGATGGCGCCCTGGCGCTCGACGAGGATATGGTCTGTCACGGTCATTTTCCCTGGTGAGCGCTCTGGTATTCAGGCCGATATCAGCGCCTTGCCGGCGGCGGCGAGGCTCTCGGCGCCACCGATGACGCGTTCCTTCAAGGCGCTGACTTCGCCGAGCAGGTTTTCGGCGAAGAAGCGGCAAAGGGCGATGCGGCTCTGCTGGGCAAGTCCGCCGCGCGCCAGATAGGCGCCGCCGGCAGCAAGCGAGATCAGCCTGAGATAGGGGGTCGCACCGGCCTGCGCTACGTCCAGACGGCCATCGGCCAGCAGCTTCTGCAGGAAGCGCGTCGCCTCGGTGAGCTCGTCGAACGCCTGGTCAAGCGCTTCGGCGGTGCGGCCGAAGCCCTGCAGGCTCGAGGTCCGCACCTCGTCGGCCATGGCCTTCAATTCGGCGATATAGCCATGCACATGCTCGCCGCCGCCAAGCGGCAATTTGCGGGCTACAAGGTCGATCGCCTGGATGCCGTTGGTGCCTTCATAGATCGGCGCAATGCGGGCGTCGCGATAGAGCGCGGCCGCGCCCGTCTCCTCGATGAAGCCCATACCGCCGTGGACCTGGACGCCGAGCGATGCGACATCGACGCCGATATCGGTGGAAAAGGCCTTGGCCAGCGGCGTCAGCAGATTGGCGCGATCGCGCCAATGCGCGGCCTCCTCGCCTGTCGACACACGCGCGAAGTCGATGGCATAGGCGCAGGAATACGAGATGGCGCGGGCGATCTGGGTCAAAGCCTTCATGGTCAAGAGATTGCGCTGCACGTCGGGGTGATGGACGATCGGCGCCATCCCGGCGCCTGAAAAGTCCGATGCCTTGCCCTGGCGGCGCTCATTGGCATAGGCGATCGCCTTCTGCGTCGCGGCTTCGGCCACTGCCACGCCCTGCATGCCGACGCAAAGCCTCGCGTTGTTCATCATGGTGAACATGCAGGCGAGCCCCTTGTTCTCCTCGCCGATCAGCCAACCGATGGCGCCGGGCGCAGCACCCTGGAACCCGTCGCCATAGATCATGGTGCAAGTCGGCGAGGCATGGATGCCGAGCTTGTGCTCGAGGCCGGAACAGAAGACGTCGTTGCGGGCACCGAGCGAGCCGTCATCATTGACCAGGAATTTCGGCACCAAAAACAGCGAGATGCCGCGCGTGCCGGCCGGTGCGTCGGGCAGCCGCGCCAGCACCAGATGGATGATGTTGTCGGTGAAATCATGCTCGCCATAGGTGATGAAGATCTTCTGGCCGAAGATGCGGTAAGTACCGTCGCCGGCAGGCTCGGCGCGGCTGCGCAAGGCGGCGAGATCGGAACCGGCCTGCGACTCGGTCAGGTTCATCGTCCCCATCCACTCGCCGGAGACGAGCTTTGCCAGATACTTTGCCTTCAGCGCTTCGGAAGCATGCTTGTCGAGCGCCTCGACCGCGCCCATGGTCAGCGTCGGGCCGATGCCGAAGGCCATGGCGGCGGAGTTCCACATTTCGAGCGCGGCAACGCCGAGCATGGTCGGCAGGCCCTGGCCACCGAATTCTTCCGGTCCCGACAGCGCGTTCCAGCCGCCGTCGATCCAGCTGCGGTAAAGCGCCTTCCAGCCGGGCGGCGTGATCACGGTCGCATCCTTCAGCACCGCGCCATGCTCGTCGCCGATCTTGTAGAGCGGCGCCACCTCCTCGCTGGCGAAGCGGCCGGCCTCGGACAGGATGGCGTCGACAAGGTCTTCGCCGAGGTCCCCGAACGCGCCGCGGTCGAGCGCCGGCTTGAGTCCGGCGACATGCTTGAGCGTGAACGAAATGTCGTCGACCGGGGCCTTGTACATGCCGCTTTCTCCTCCGCTGCTCCGACCGCTCGATCCTAGGACCCGGGCCGATGCAAAACCATCCGCCTCTGGGCGGCCTCCGGCGTTCTTTTTACGTAAACGTCAAACTTTGTCACGCGGATTTTCATCGAACTTCGTCGTCCACAGATGGAGCGGGACCGTAGCGGACGCCGAGCACCATGTCGCGACCTCGCGCTAGGGGCGCAACGGTGCAGAATTCCGCGCCGTGGCAACGCTTCGAAGTCGCGGAATGCATACTATGGTCCGCGCCGCGTCGCTTCGCTCCTTGCTTCGCCATAGAATGACGAAATCGCGAGAGCGACAGGACTCCTGCCCGAAAGCACTTCCTTAACCATACCGGTCCACCATCGGTGTTTGGTCAGCGGGGATCCCCTGTTTGAAAACGCCGGCGCATCTTCTTCGCCGCTCAGCGATCGCTCTCGCGGCGATGATGGCGCTGACGTCAGCGGCTACAGCCTCGGACTTTTCCGAGCCTTGGCGGGATGGCGACCGCGCGCTGGTGGTCGACGCCTATGAATACAATTCCATCGACTGGGCGCAGCTTGCCACCGACAAGCGCATTGTCGGCTTCATCAACAAGGCCTCCGACGGGCTGCCGCCGCCCTATTTCTGCTACGGCGACGAGCCTACGGTCAAACTCTGCAAGACATTGTGGAAACGCTTTGCGGTGACGCGCGAGCTGTTTCAGACGCGCAAGGTGGTGGCCAAGGCGCTCGGCCTGAAATGGGGCGCGTATCATCTTGCCCGCCCCGGCAATCCGCTCGAGCAGGCCAACAGTTTCATCGATTTCGCCGAGCCAGCCCCTGACGATCTGCTCGCCCTCGATCTCGAAGGCAACGACCCCTCGCAATGGATGTCGCTCGAGGATGCCGAGGAATTCGTGCGCCAGGTGCACCGGCGGCTCGGCCGTTTCCCGATCCTCTACACCAACGGCAAGACCGCCCAGTACATCGCCGACAACCGCTACCAATACCGTCTGCTGTCGCGGCTGCCGCTCTGGTATGCGCGCTACAAGCCCGACATCGACGTGCATTTTCCGATGGGCAACTGGCAGGGCTATGCGCTGTGGCAGTTCTCGGCGCAGGCCAATTGCGGGCGCCTGCGCTGCCCCTACCGCGTCGCCGGCACGCCCTACGACATCGACGTCAACGTCGGGCCGATGGACGCGGCGGCACTGCGCCAGCAATGGCCCTTCGGCGGCCTGATCGACGTGCCGCCCGACTACCTCGCCTCGATACCGGTGCCGGTGTCGCGCGCGGCCGGGCTCGCCGGCAAAGTCACCATCACATACGCCGATGTGGCGACGCCACCGACGGTCGAGGAAATGGTGGCGGTGCTCGGCGCGCGCTGGCAGACATTCCGCGCCGCCTTCCGCATGCCGGTGGTCAAGACGGTGCCGCGCCGCGCGCGCTTCGGCATTGCCGAGTATGTCGCCTGGAAGCGGACCACGTATCGTTCGGAGGCTCTGCTCGAGGCCGCCTTCTCGCAGGCCGCCGACCCGGTCAGCACCGCTTCGACGGAACTGGTTCGCGAGCGCTGAGGCTTATGTGGCGGCGCTGGCCTTTTCCCGCGCCACCGCCTGCCAGCCTATGTCGCGGCGGCAGAAGCCTTGCGGCCAGTCGATACGGTCGAGCGCGGCGTAAGCGCGGCTTTGCGCTTCACCCACCGTCTTGCCTGATGCCGTGACGTTGAGCACGCGGCCGCCATTGGCGACCAGCGCGCCGCCATTGATGGCAGTGCCGGCATGGAAAATCTCAACGCCTTCGCCAGCGGCTTCGTCGAGACCCCGAATGACCGAGCCTTTTTCCGGCGTCCCGGGATAGCCCTGTGCCGCCATCACCACGGTCAGCGCGGCATCGTCGCGCCAGCGGATCGAACTGTGCGCCAACTGGCCGTCGGCGGCGGCGTTGAGCAGCACCAGCAGATCGTCCTTCAGCCGCATCATCAGCACCTGGCATTCGGGATCGCCGAAGCGGGTGTTGTATTCGATCAGCTTCGGCCCTTTGTCGGTGATCATCAGCCCGGCGAAGAGAATGCCGGCGAACGGCGCGCCAAGCTCGGCCATGCCGCGGATGGTCGGCTCGACGATCTCGCGCATGGTGCGCTCGACCATTTCGGGGCTCATCACCGGCGCCGGCGAATAGGCGCCCATGCCGCCGGTGTTGGGGCCGGTGTCGCCGTCGCCGACGCGCTTGTGGTCCTGCGCGGTGCCGAAGGGCAGTGCCGTGGTGCCGTCGCACAAGCAGAAGAAACTCGCCTCCTCGCCGGTCATGAATTCCTCGACCACGACCTCAGCGCCGGCGTCGCCAAAGGCGCCGTCGAAACAGGCATCGAGCGCGGCTTGCGCCTCATCCAGCGTCATGGCGATGGTGACGCCCTTGCCGGCGGCAAGCCCGTCGGCCTTGATGACGATCGGCGCGCCGACCTTTTCGACATAGGCTTTCGCCGAGGCAAGATCGGTGAAGCGGCCATAGGCGGCGGTCGGGATGCCGTATTTGGCGCAAAGGTCCTTGGTAAAACCTTTCGAGCCTTCGAGCCGCGCTGCCCGCTTCGACGGGCCGAAGACGCGGATGCCCTGCTCACGCAGATCGTCGGCAATGCCGGCGACCAGCGGCCCTTCCGGCCCGACGACGACGAGATCGATCGCGTTGTCCTGGCAGAAGCTGGCAACAGCGGCATGGTCGGCGATGTCGAGCTTGACCAGTTCGGCCTCGTGGGCGATGCCCGGATTGCCGGGCGCGGCATAGAGCCTGGTCAAAAGCGGCGAGGCCGCGATCTTCCAGGCCAGGGCATGTTCGCGGCCGCCGGAGCCGATTAACAAAACGCGCATGCCGATGTCCCTTGTCATTTCACGACAGGGACTGCGCTATTGCCCCGGGCGGCGCGGGTCAAGAGTTTTACCTTGCGCCATACCGGTTGCGCACGGGAACGTCGCGCCGAGAGCACGGCGTCCCCGGCCGGTATCAGCTCTGGAAGACCACTGGAAACCAGTCCTCGCGCAGTTTCTGGCCGAGCTTCATGTCATGGCCGGCATAGGGCGGCGAGGTACGGCCGGGGCGCTCGACATAGCGCGCATCGTCGCCGACCCAGCGCAGCGACAGCGCCCGGCGCCGCGCCGCGGTCGGATTGCCGCGCGCACCATGCGCGGTGCGGAAGTCGAACAGGATGGCGTCCCCCGGTTCCATCTCCCATTCGAGCACCTTCAGCGACGGGTCCTTGTCTGGATCCGGCACGGGGAGGTAGTCGCCCTCGCCGGCATAGAAATTGCTGTCATCTAGCCAGCGCACCGGCAGGATCATCTTGTCCCATTTGTGCGAGCCGGCGATCAGCCGCAGCGTCGCTTCCTTGACCGGATCGATCGGAATCCAGAAGCTGACGGTCTGGGTGCCATCGACGAAGTAATACGGGATGTCCTGGTGCCAAGGCGTCGGCTTTTGCGTGCCCGGTTCCTTGACCAGCACATGGTCGTGGAAGAACTGGGCGCTGCGCGACTGCATCGCCGCTGCCGCGAGTTCCGCGGCCGGGGAATTGCGCACCACGTCGACGAATTCGGGAATGCGCTCCCAATTGCAGTAATCGTCGAAGAAGCTGCCCTTGCCGTTGGCGATGTCCGAAGCCGTGGCGCTGCGGTTTTGCATGTTGCGCTCGATGCCGGCGGCGATGGTGCCGACCCAGTCCTTGAAGGCGCCGCGTATGCAGACCGCGCCGTCGCGCTGGTAGTCGGCAATCGCTGCGGCATCAATATGTCTGGCGGCCATGTCATGTCTCTCCTGTTTCGATGACCGACTATCGCGGCCGCCGCACATCGCGTAAAATAATAACTTCTCATCTCCCTTATAGCTTTACTCTATGAACCTGACCCTCACCCAATTGCGCTACCTCGTCACTGTTGCCCGTCACGGCAGCGTCACCGTGGCCGCCCGGATGCTGAACGTCTCGCAGCCCTCGATCTCGGTGGCGATCGACAATGTCGAAGCGACGCTCGGCCAGAAACTGTTCGTGCGCCAGCGCGGCAGCGGCATCGCGCTGACCTCGTTCGGCCGCAGCGCGGTGGCGAAGGCAAAGCAGGTGCTGGCCGAAGCGGACGAACTGGTTGGGCTCGGGACGCGCGACGCCGATGTCGGCGGCGAACTTGTGCTCGGCTGTTTCGAGGATCTGGCGCCTTATTTCGCGCCGGCGCTGATCCGCGCTTTTTCGCAACGCTGCCCGGCGGTCACCGTGGTGGTCCGCGACGAGACCTTCGAGACGCTGGGCCGGCGGCTCGGCGATGCGGCAATCGATCTCGGCCTGACCTACGATCTCGGCCTGCCCTCGCACTTCGCCCGCATCCTGCTGCATGAGCTGCGGCCACACGCGCTTCTGCCGCAAGGCCACGCACTGGCCAGCCAGGCGAGCGTCAGCCTGGCGGAGCTGGCGACCCATCCCTTGATCACCACCGACCAGCCGCATAGCTGGCAGCATATGCTGGACCTGTTCCTCAGCCGCGGCCTGTCGCCGGTCTCGCAATCGACGGCGAGTTCGTTCGAACTGCAGCGCAGCATGGTCGCCAACGGCTTCGGCGTCGCGGTGAGCTACACCAGGCCCTATGGCGACAGGAGTTATGACGGGCTGCCGCTGGTCTGCAAGCCGCTGTCCGATCCGCTGCCGATGCAGCGCATCATCCTCACCCATGACACAAGGCAAAGGCTGTCGAAGGCGGCGCTGGCCTTCACGGAGGTGGCGAAGGAATGGTTTGCCAGCCACGATATTTTCACCGCCTGAGCGACAATGCGGCCGCTTGACGGCGCACGCCGCTGCTGCCACTCCAGCACGATGGAAACCATCCAGTCGAAAGCCGCACAGGGCCGCGTCGCCGACGCGCCGAGCGGCCATTGGGTCTACAAGATATTGCCGCGCTGGCTGTGGCCTTACGCGCAGCTTGCGCGCTGGGACCGGCCGATCGGCTGGCAATTGCTGCTGTGGCCCTGCTGGTGGTCGGCAGCGCTTGCGGCCAGCGCCTATCCCCGCCCGGCAGACCCGTTGCTCACATTGCTGCCGTCGCCGTGGTTCCTGTTCCTGTTCTTTGTCGGCGCCGTCGCCATGCGTGGCGCCGGCTGCACCTATAACGACATTGTCGACCAGGACATCGACAACAAGGTCGAGCGCACGCGCTCGCGGCCATTGCCGGCCGGCAAGGTGACGCGCCGCCAAGCCTGGGCGTTCCTGGTCATCCAGGCCTTGCTGGGCCTCGTCGTGCTGCTGCAGTTCAACGACTTCGCCATTCCGCTCGGCATCGTCTCGCTGGTCATCGTTGCCGTCTATCCCTTCATGAAGCGCTTCACCAACTGGCCGCAATTGGTGCTCGGGCTCGCCTTCTCCTGGGGTGCGCTGATGGGCTGGGCGGTCGAGTTCGGCGATCTCGATGGCCCGGCCATCATGCTCTATATCGGCTCGATCCTGTGGGTGATCGGCTACGACACCATCTATGCACATCAGGACAAGGAAGACGACGCAATCGTCGGCGTGCGCTCGACGGCGCGGCTGTTCGGCGACAACACCAAGACCTGGCTGGTCAGGCTTTATGGCGGCACGCTGGTCTGCTTCGCCATCGCCTTCGCCTCGGCGCAGGTGCCGGTGGTGGCGCTGGCCGGGCTGATCGCCGCCGGCGCCCATATGGCGCGGCAGATAGCGGTTCTGGATATCGACGATCCCGATCAATGCCTGCGGCTGTTCAAATCCAACAACCAGGTCGGCTGGTTGATCTTCATCGGCCTGATCGGCGGTGCGCTGTGGGTAGCGCTAAAGCCGCTGGTTTAATCACCTTCTCCCCGTCACTACACGGGGAGAAGGTGGCGGCAGCCGGATGAGGGCAGCGCCCATCTTTGCAGTTGAGGTGAGATGCACAGCGGCGATATTGCGAGAAATGCCTCGGTCAGCGCCGCCCCTCATCGCCCTGCCCGGCGTTCGTCACTCGAAAAGCCAAGCAATTGGCTTTTCGTCCGCTACGCGGACCGCTCCTCAACCCCCGTATAGTGACGGGGAGAAGAAGGCTGTCGTCGGCGGTTTCGCCAATCGCCGGTCAAGCTACTCTCTCGAAATAATCTCCTGGCCGTCGATCACCAGTCTCAGCCCGAGATTGCCGGCCCTGCGGCGGGCGAGGAAGCGCGGGCGGCGCGTGGTCGAGACCCGGCCCTTGCGGCGATCCTTGGCCGGCAGCGCCTTGATGGCGGCGCCGAGCGATTCCTCAAGCGTGCGGGCAATGCCGTCGGATTCGATCAGCAGCATCTGCAGCCGGTAAGCATCGGCCCAGGCGCGCCAGTCGGCGGCGACGTCGTCGAGATCGTCGGCCACCAGCAGCGGCACCGACAGCATCGGGTCGTTGTGCAGGAGTTCGAGGGTTACCGTGACATTGCCTTGCGCATCCTCCATCGCGCGGGCGGCGACGCCGCGAAACGCGTTGGCGGGCAGCGCGATGATCGCCGGCACGCCGCTCATCTCGAGCGTGCGGCGGATGACGGCGCCGCGCTGGTCGATGGTGAAGGTAACGTCGCCATAGTCGTCGCGCGTGGCATAGCTCACCACTTGCGGCAGGCGGAATGGGTCGAGGCGCATGTTGCGCCCGGCCCAGACGGGCTTCAATACACTGTTCATCTGCTGCCTTCCTGTGTTTCTCCTGAGAGCCGTTTTGCGGGTCTCTCCGGGCCGGTTTTCCCGGCCTCGTTGTGTGAAACATTAGCGCGAGCTTCTGCCGCCCGGCTTAAGAAAGTCAGTTAAATTTTGCTGATCTCAGGCGATGGTTATCGGAATGAGACCAGCCACAAAATGTTGAAAGGATCAGATAACCTTACCGGGATTCATGATGCCGGCCGGATCGAAGACGGCCTTCACCCGGCGCATCAGCTCGATCGCCATTGGCGGCGCGGTGGCGATCAGCTCGTCGCGCTTCAACTGGCCGATGCCGTGCTCGGCCGAGATCGAGCCGTGGAAGGAGCGCACGACATCGTGCACGGCATGGTTCATGGCGTGGTAGAGGCCGAGAAACGCTTCATCGTCACCGCCCTCCGGCCGGGAGATGTTGTAGTGGAGATTGCCGTCGCCCATATGGCCGAAGCAGACCACGCGCGCACCAGCACTGACCGAAGCCACTGCACCGGCCGCCTTTTCGATAAACGCCGGGATGGATGCCACCGGCACCGAAATATCATGCTTGATCGACGCGCCTTCGGGCTTTTGCGAATCCGGCAGCACCTCGCGGAAATTCCAGAAGGCGTCGCCCTGCGCCAGGCTTGCCGCGATCACCGCGTCGCCGACGATGCCTTGCTGGAGGCCTTCCGACAGCACCTCCTCGATCAGCCCCCTGGCGTCCTCGGCCGAACGGCCGGATGATATCTGCATCAGCACATACCAGGGCCAGTCCTCGGCGAGCGGCCGGATGACGCCCTGCGCGTGGCGCAGTGTGAAATCATAAGGACGCTGGCCGATCAGCTCGAAGGCGGTGAGTGCCGCCCCGGCCCGGTCCATCGCCAGGCTGAACAGCGAAAGCGCTGCTTCCGGCGACGACAGGCCGGCAAAGGCGACTTCGCGCCCCTTGGGCTTGGGAAACAGTTTCAGCACCGCGGCGGTGATGATGCCGAGCGTGCCTTCGGCGCCGACGAACAGGTTCTTCAGATCGTAACCGGTGTTGTCCTTCTTCAGTTTGCGCAGATCGTCGAAGACTTCGCCGGTCGGCAGCACCACTTCGACGCCGAGGCAGAGTTCGCGCGCATTGCCATAGGCGAGCACGCCGGTGCCGCCGGCATTGGACGAGAGATTGCCGCCGATCTGGCAGGAGCCCTGCGCGGCAAGCGACAGCGGAAACAGCCGGTCGGCGGCGTCGGCGGCTTCCTGCAGCGTCTGCAGGATGACGCCCGCTTCGACGGTCACCGTGTTCGAGAAGACGTCGATCTCGCGAATGCGGTTCAGCCGCGACAATGAAAGCACGATCTCGCGGCCGGAGGCATCCGGCACCTGGGCGCCGACCAGCCCGGTGTTGCCGCTTTGCGGCACGACCGGCGTTCCCGTCTCGCTCGCCAGGCGCATGATCCGGCTGATCTCGTCGACGCTGCCGGGACGCAGCACCAAGGCGGTCCTGCCGTGCCATAGGCCGCGCCGCTCGGTCAGATACGGCGCAATATCGGCCTGGTCGCGCAGCGCATATTTGTCGCCGACGATTGCCGCGAAGCGGGCGATGAGAGCGGGATCGAGGTCGAAGGGTGCGTCGTTCATGGGCGCAAACTATGGCGCTCAATCGAGCTTGTCACGGGGGGCAGCGGCACGAAACAGCCGATCGTTGATCGCCTCGCCGAGCCCATCGAACGGGATCGGCTCGACGGCGATCGTCGCCGCACCGCTGCGGTCGAGTTCCTGCAAATACGCGAACAGATTGCTTGCGGCTTCGCGCAAATCGCCTGACGCGGACAGGTTGCGCAAGGCGGCCGCCGCTTGCCAGCCTTCGGCGCGGTCGCCACCAAAGGCCAGCAAGGCCTCGCCTTCAGCCACACTCTGTGCATCGAGCCGCACCGATGCGCGCGGCGCATAATGCGACGCCAGCATGCCGGGCGCCTCGATGCCGGCTGTCGCGCCGCGCTGCAGCTTGATGCCGGTGACGGCCTCGATATCGGCGGCAGCGATGCCGCCTGGCCTCAGCAGCCGCACGCTGTTGCCTTCGACCTTGACGATGGTCGATTCCAGCCCGACCGGGGTGGCGCCGCCATCGACCACCAGCCGGATTTTGGCGCCGAGATCGGCCGCCACGGCTTGCGCTGTCGTGGCGCTTATCTTGCCCGAAGAGTTCGCGCTGGGCGCGGCCAGCGGCCGGCCGAGCCTGGCGATCAGCTCGCCGCCGAAGCCCCTCGGCATGCGCAGCGCGATCGTATCGAGCCCGGCGGTGACCCGCGGATGGATGCCGTTGCCGGGTCGGAGCGGCAGCACCAGCGTCAGCGGCCCCGGCCAGAACGCCTCGGCCAGCCGCTTCGAAAGCGGGTCGAAGATCGCAATGCGCTCGGCCATCGCGAGATCGGCGACATGGGCGATCAGCGGGTTGAAGCGCGGCCGGCCCTTGGCTTCGAAGATGCGGGCGACGCCGACGCCATTGGTCGCGTCGCTGGCCAGTCCATAGACGGTCTCCGTCGGGATGGCGACGACGTCGCCGCCCTCAAGCAGCGCCAACGCCTGCTCCATCGCTTCGCCGACGGATAGTATCTCAGCCACTCGCTTCACCTCACAGGCACCGGACCTAAAGCGCGTCGCGCTGAACCGGATTCATGCGACTGCTTTAGGTCTTTGTTTTGATGCATGTCGTTCTCTCAAAACCGGGGCCACTTTTGAGCGACATGCGTTAGAGCGGTTCAGCTGTTCGCTGAAACGCTCTAAGTATTTGTTTTTGCGCAATTCCGGACGGAAAACCGCTACTCACTTTTCCTGGAATTGCTCTAATACGGCAGTGGTTTTCGGGCAAGCCGGCGTTGGCGAATTATCAATGCCTAAAATGCTACGTTTCCCTGCAAGCCGGCATCAATCCACTGGGGTTAAGGCTATTTGCGGTTAGGGCTGGCGGCTTGTCGGGCAAGGGGACGGTTTCGATGTCGATGCGTGTGCTTGGAGCGCTTGGTTTCACCCTGGCGGCGATGACTGGTGGGGCGCACGCCTCGTCGATCGTCTTTCTCGGCGTCTCGACCTCGACGCCATCGGTCATCAAGGTTGGCGGATCCGAACCGGTCAGGATCGCCTCGTCGCCATCGATCGTCGCACTCGGCGATGCCCAGCCCGATGTGACTTATGAAAAGGTCGCGGCGATCCCCGAAAAGCCTAGGCAGGACCCGATGATCATTCGCGGCGGCATCGTCGGCGGCGCCTTCGCCGCGCCGGCTCCGGCCAGGGCGAGCGCCGCGGCGCCGGCAACTGAGCCGACGGCAGAGACCGCACCAGCCGGAACTGCAACGGCATCGAACGGCAAGCCCGAGTCGCAACCGGCAGCGCCGCAGCCGGCAGCAACACCGCAGCAGCCGATCGAGGGCGTCGGCAAAGCCGAGTAGGCCATTCAGCCAAGACAGTCGGCCAAGACAGTCGGCCGATCCATGCCGCTTGACGCCGATCGACGCCCCGGCGCACGATCGGCTTGGCGGCGGCGGCCCCAATTTCGCCAATCGAGTTTGGCATGAGCGCGCCGGGTTCTAGGAGAGCGAGGGGTTATCATGAACATGACGAAATCTTTGACTATTGCCGGCCTGTTGCTGGCGTCACCTATAGCTGTCGGCGGCGCGCAGGCCGGTGACGAGCTAGGGTCCTACGTCGCGCGCATTTCCGATCGCGACCACCATGCCAGCGACGGCTATGAGCTGAGCAGCGCAGCACAGATGGTGCGGCAGGACCGTGCCAACTGGCACAAGTTCCACCGGCGCGATGCCGACGACCAGGGCGATGACTGGTTCCGCAGCAACGATGATCGCGCGTATCTGGAACGCATGCTGAAGCGCGGTGGCGCGATGAGCTCCTCGACACGGAACGCCATCGTCAATGGCGAGCCGCTGATCCAGGTCGACGTCTATTCAGACAGCGTGCATGTCAGCATTTTGGAGGACTGACGGAGTCAGCCTCGGGAGGACTGAAAACAAGACGGGCGGCGTATGAACGCCGCCCGTCTTCGGGCTTGTCCGTCGCTTAGCCAGCTATTCTGGAGAAATCAGCCACCTGGTCGGTGGCCGTGCGGATGCGGGCGAGCAACGCCAGACGGTTGGCGCGCACGGCCTGGTCCTCATCATTCACGAGAACACGTTCAAAGAATGAATCAACCGGTTCGCGCAGCACGCTAAGCGCCAGCATGGCGGCGGAAAAGTCTTCGTTTTGAATCGCTTCGCCGGCTTCTCTCTCCGCCTGATTCACCGCTGCAAACAGCGATTTCTCGGCCTCCTCGCGAAACAGCGCCGGCTCAACAGTCTCGGCGACGAGCGTTTTCTTCTTCTCCTCGGCAGCCAGAATGTTGGCCGCCCGCTTGGCGGCGGCGAGCAGGTTCTTGCCGTCCTCGGTGTCGAGGAAGGACCCCAGAGCTTCGACGCGACGCACGATCTGCAGGAGGTCGTCCGAGTGCGATTGGCCGATCTCCCCCCTTGTGGGGGAGATGCCCGGCAGGGCAGAGGGGGGCGCGCCAGAATGAGAGGTCGGCGGGACAGCGCCCCCCTTTGTCGGCTTCGCCGCCCCCAAAAGGGGGGAGATTGGCGCGCTTCCACCACCTGCCAGCACGGCGTCAATGAGATCATGCCGAGCGCCCTGGTCGCGGAGATAGACTTTCAGGCGGTCGTGGAAGAAGGCGAGGAGGTCGGGCCCAAATGCCCGTCCAGCCTTAGACGCGAGATAACTCGCCGTTTGATAGGCACTATCGAAGAGCGATGTCAGCGGCAGTGAGATCCCATTCTCGATCAGGATTCTCACCACGCCCAGTGCGGCCCTTCTCAGCGCGTAAGGGTCCTTCGACCCCGTCGGCTTTTCATCAATGACCCAGAAGCCGACCAGCGTATCGATTTTGTCGGCCAGCGCGACGGCAATCGACACCGGATTGGTCGGCACGCTATCCGACGGACCTTGCGGTTTGTAGTGCTCCTCGATCGCCGCAGCCACGGACGGATGCTCACCCTGCAGCAGCGCGTATTTGCGGCCCATTGCGCCTTGCAGTTCCGGAAACTCGCCCACTGCTTCTGTCGTGAGATCAGCCTTGGCCAGCACGGCGGCGCGAGCGGCGAGCGCGGTAATCTCCCCCCTTGAGGGGGAGATGTCGCCGAAGGCGACAGAGGGGGTCGTCTCGCGTGGAGTGCCAACTCCCTCTTTCTTCGAGAGACCGGACGGCGTCGCGGCAGCCGAAGCGACCCCCTCTGGCCTGCCGGCCATCTCCCCCTCAAGGGGGGAGATCGACTGCGCCACTGTTGGCGCCAGCTCCTGCGCCAGCCGCTTGATCCGCTCCACCCGATCGCCTTGCGTACCGAGCTTGGCGTGAAAGGTGACATTGAGATGGTCGAGGCGGGCCATGCGCTGGTCGAGCGGCTTTTTCAGATCGAGCCCGAATTTCTTCGCCGACGCCTCGAGCTGCTCCAGATCCGGCAGATCGCCCTGGTCGGTCTTCCAGAAATACAGCGCGTCCGACAGGCGGGCACGCACCACCTTGCCGTTGCCGTGCGCGATCTCCTTGCCGCCGTCCTTGGCCTCGATGTTGGCGGTGAGGATGAAGCGGTTGGAGAGGTTTTCGCCGTCGCCCTGCGGCCGGGTGACAAAGCATTTCTGATTGGCGCGGATGGTCAGCCGGACCACTTCTGGCGGTATGGCAAGAAAGGCCTGCTCGAATTCGCCCATCAGCACCACCGGCCATTCGACCAGGCCCGACACTTCTTCCAGCAGCCCTTCGTCCTCGACCAGATCGAGCCCGTTGGCGAAGGCGAGGTTGCGGGCGTCGGCAAGGATGATCTCCTTGCGGCGGTCGCCATCGAGCACGACCTTGGCCGCTTCCAGCTTGGTCACGTAATCGTCGAAGCGGCGCACGGTGATTTCTCCCGGCGCCATGAAACGATGGCCGTAGGTGATATTGCCCGAGCGGATGCCATCGATCTCGAAATCGACCACCACCGGCTCCTCGGTCTCCGGGCCGAAGGTGCACAGAATCGTCTGCAGCGGCCGCACCCAGCGCAGCGAACCGGGCTTGGCCGAAGCCGGCCCCCAGCGCATCGATGTCGGCCACGGGAAGCCGCGAATGATGGCCGGCACCAGTTCGGCGACGATTTCTTCCGCCGCCCTGCCCGGCTTCGAAATATGGGCGACGTAGAAATCGCCCTTCTTCGGATCGGAATGGACATGCGCCTCGGCAACCGAGGCAAGGCCTGCCTTGCGCAGAAAACCCTGCACCGCCTGGTCCGGCGCCGCCGTCGACGGCCCCTTGATCTCCTCGTGGATGTCCTTCGAGCGCGCGGTCAGGCCCCTGACATCGAGCGCCAGGCGCCGCGGCGTCCAGTATTCGCGCGCGGCGTCATAGGTCAGACCCGCCTCGACCAGACCGTCGGTCAGCATCTTCCTGAGATCGCCCGCCGCCTTGCGCTGCATACGGGCGGGGATTTCCTCGGAGCGAAGTTCTAAGAGCAGGTCTGGCATGGTTAAGCTCCCACCCTCCCCTTGATGGGGAGGGTCGGCGCGTAGCGCCGGGGTGGGGTGGCGACCTCTCAGCCGCCGATACCTTCGGCACCATCGCGCAAACGCAGGTGTGATTTTCGTTCTTCCACCGCCGCATAGATCGTATCGAGCACGGAATCCAGTTCGTTTTTGATTTCATGGTTCCAGAAGCGAATGACGCGGTAGCCTTGGCTCTCGAACCATTTCGTTCGACGCTCGTCATGGCGCAGCTGGTCATCGAAGCTGTGATGGGCACCGTCCACCTCAATGATCAGCTTCAGCCGGTGGGAGATGAAATCAGGGAAGTAAACGCCTACCGACGCCTGCCTGCGAAAATGAGTGCCTTCTACTGGAATGCGCCACAGATGCCGCCACAGGATGCGTTCCTCGTCGGTCATCGCCGCGCGAAGCCTTTGCGCAGACTGCAGCTTGAATCGATCGAGTTTTGGCATGGAACGTCGCGCTGTCACCCCCACCCGCCGCTTCGCGGCGACCTCCCCCATCTAGGGGGAGGTAAGAGGGCATAGCAACTCGGCTGACCGCTGTTTCCAGGAATTTTGACCGCCCCTGTCGGGCCGCAACCAGCCCGCCCGTCCTTGGATCAAAGATTTCCATGAACCAAACGCAGCGCTGAAGCGACCAACGCTCAGGCAGGGACCTATTGGCTGAACGACCATGAAAACGGCATCGAGACTTCTCCAGATCATCGCGCTCAGCGCCTGTTTCGCCGCGCAGGTGCATGGCGCCTTCTCGATGCCGGGTGTGCGGCAGGCTATGCGGACCATGGCGGGATCGTCTGGCCAGTTCTCGGCGCCAATCAACATTTCTCCCGAAATGATGAAGTGAGCCTCAGGCGGCGAGCCCGCCGGCCTGGGTCTGCAAAAATGCCTCGCCGCAGGCTTTCGCCAGATTGCGCACCCGCAGGATGTAGCTCTGCCGCTCGGTCACCGAAATCACGCCGCGCGCGTCGAGCAGGTTGAAGACGTGGCTGGCCTTGATGCACTGGTCATAGGCCGGGAAGACCATGCGGTGCATCGGCAGATTGTCGTTCGAAGCCGGGGCGCCGGCCGCGAGCAGCGCCTTGCATTCGGCTTCGGCGTCCTCGAAATGCCTGAGCAGCATGGCGGTGTTGGCATATTCGAAATTGTGCCTGGAATATTCCTGCTCGGCCTGCAGGAAGACATCGCCATAGGTGACTTTTTCGGCGCCTTCTCGGCCATTGAAGTTGAGGTCGTAGACATTGTCGACGCCCTGCACATACATGGCCAGCCGCTCCAGGCCGTAGGTCAGTTCCCCCGCCACCGGCGCGCATTCGATGCCGCAGACCTGCTGGAAATAAGTGAACTGCGACACTTCCATGCCGTCGCACCAGCACTCCCAGCCGAGCCCCCAGGCGCCAAGCGTCGGGCTTGCCCAGTCGTCCTCGACGAAGCGAATGTCGTGCAGCAACGGATCGACGCCGATCGCCTTGAGCGAGCCGAGATAGAGTTCCTGCAGGTTCGGCGGGTTGGGCTTCAGGATCACCTGGTACTGGTAATAATGCTGCAGCCGGTTGGGGTTTTCGCCGTAGCGGCCGTCCTTGGGCCGGCGCGAGGGCTGGACGTAGGCGGCGTTCCAGCCCTTGGGCCCGAGCGCGCGCAGCGTGGTGGCCGGATGGAAGGTGCCGGCGCCGACTTCCATGTCGTAAGGCTGCAGGATGACGCAGCCATAGGCGGCCCAGTAATTGTGCAGGGTCAGGATCAGCCCCTGGAACGAGCGGCTGGGATGCATATGGGCTGGACTGTCTGACGTCACGGCGGCCTCGGAAAGCGCTGAAATGATGCCATTCCCTAGTTGCCGGGCCGGTAGGCGTCAAGGCAGCGCCTATCGCCGCCTTGATGAGAGGTTGAACGCTTTGCTTCGGACTGGCCCATTGCCGGACGGTGCCGGTGGCCGTTTGCTCGCCCAGCTTCAACGACAAAGGTTCAGCCATGCAAGGCCAGTTCACCGTACGCCCCGTCACCCGAGAGGATTACGAGCAATGGCTGCCGCTGTGGGACGGCTACAATGCGTTTTACGGCCGCTCGGGCGAGACCGCCCTGCCCGGTGACATCACTGCAATGACATGGTCGCGCTTCTTCGATGCCTATGAGCCGATGCATGCGCTGGTCGCCGAGAGCGAAGGCAAGCTTCTCGGCCTTGTCCACTATCTCTACCACCGCACCACGACGGCGATTTCGCCGAACTGCTATCTGCAGGATCTCTTCACCAATGAGGCGTCGCGCGGCAAGGGCGTCGGCCGGGCACTGATCGAAGACGTCTATACCAGGGCGCAAACCGCAGGCTCCAGCCGCGTCTACTGGCTGACACACGAAACCAACCACACGGCGATGAAGCTCTACGACAAGATCGGCGATCTCTCGGGGTTCGTCGTCTACCGAAAGCTGTTCTAGAATGAGCGCCAACGCTGGGTCTGCGCCGCGTCGCTTCGCTCCTTGCTCCGCCATAGAATGACGATCGCGATAGGGCGTCTCTATCTCTTTGTTTCTGTCGCAATTCCGAACGGAAAACCGCGCACACTTTCCTGGAATTGCTCTAAGACGCCAAGCCGAAAAAACGGGGCTCAGCGAGCCCCGTTTCATCAGAAGTATGGCCCGATCACCCCTTCGGCGCTGGCGGGGTGGCCGGCTTGACCTTCGGGGTTTCCTGCGCCGTGTTGGATTCGATCGGCGGCAGGCCCTTCATCAGCTTCTGCTGCAAAATGGCAAGCACATCGGGATCCGGCTTCAGGTCGCGCGCCTGATTCCACTGGAAAGTGGCTTCGAGCTTGCGGCCGACGCGCCAATAGGCATCGCCGAGATGGTCATTGAGCACCGGATCTTCCGGCTTGAGCGACACGGCGCGCTCCATTTCGCGCACGGCGTCGTCGAACCGGCCCATGCGGAAATAGGCCCAGCCCAGCGAATCGACGATGTAGCCGTCGCTCGGCCTGAGGTCGACGGCCTTCTGGATCATCGCCAGGCCTTCCTTGAGGTTCATGTTCATGTCGACCCAGGAATAGCCGAGATAGTTCAGCACCTGCGGTTGGTCGGGGAACAGCTCAAGCGCCTTGAGGAAGTTCGGTTCGGCCTTCGGCCATTCCTTCAGCCGCTCATAGGCGATGCCGCGCTGATAGTAGATGTTCCAGTTGGCATTGGTCGGCGTCTTCAGCACCGCGACCGCCTTGTCGTAGAGAGTGGCGGCGGAGCGGAAATCCTCCTTCGAGGCATAGACCCCGCCCAGCGCCAGATAGGCGCGCATGTCATCGGGGTGAGCTTCGACGAATGCTTTGAGATGGGCGATAGCCTCGTCGTGACGGTTGAGATCGGCAAGGTTGAGGCCGAGCTGCAGGTCGGAAAGCTCCTTCAGCGGCGAGGAGGCTGGAATGCGGCTATAGAGCGCAATGGCGCCTTCGCCGTCCTTCAGCTGCTCCGCAACGGCGGCAAGCTGCACCAAAGCGGCGTCGCTGTCGGGCTTGAGCGCGAGCGCATATTGCAGATAGAGGCGCACGAACGGCTCGCCGCCGCCGCGATTGAGCGCGATGGCGAGGTCGAGCAGGATTTCAGCGGCGCCTTCGGAGGGACTGGCGACGAAGGGCTCGATCTTGTCGCCCTTGCTGATCCTGTCGCGAAGCGCCTGGATGTCGAGCTTGCCGGGCGCGAACGCCTCGGCCTTGTCGAGCACGTAGAGCGCCTTGTTCTTGTTGCCCTTGCGCGCCAGGAAAGACGCGTAGGCCTGGGCGTTGCGCATCCATGTCTCGGGCGCGGCACCGCCGGCCGTGACGTCGGTCAGGGTCGCGTCATAAAGCGCGTCGGCCTTATCGGACAGGCCTGCGGCATCGGCGATCAGCGCGCGGTGGAAGGACTTGAACAGGCCGAACCAGTCAGGCCCCTGCAGTTTGTCGATCGAGGCCATCGCCCCGGTGGGGTCGCCGGCGCCCTCTTGTGCCCAGCCGGACATGACGCCGGAAATCAGCCGGTCGAGATCGGATTCGAGCGACAGCTTGAGCCAGTACTGCGCCTTGGTGAAATCCTTCTTGTGGAAGGAATCGACCGCCAGAGCCAGACGCGAGAAGCGCTCGACGTCGGGAACTGCCTTGAGCTTGTCGGCATAGACCAGCGATTCCTCGAAGCGGCCTTGCGCGATCAGCGACAGCATCAGGCTTTGCTGCAGCGAGGTGTCGCCGGGATTGAAGGCGAGCGCCTGCTTGTAATAAGCGATGGCATTGTCGAGGTCGTTGTCGCCTTCGGCGATGCGGGCGGCGAGATAGGCGCCCGAGAAGGAGGTGATCTTGACCGGGTCGGTCGATTCCTTGGCGTAGGCAGGCAGCGGAGAAATCGCCATCCCTGCCATAATTGCCAGCCCCGCGAGCCAGCGCGCACGTCCTTGCCGCATCGTATCCCTTTCAGCCAAGCGCCATCCCGCGTCGGCGCGGAGAAGCCATAGACTCGATGTTTCCTGACAAAGCATGGCCTTTTTGGGGTCAGGCTTCAATCCGGGCCGAATTCACAATCGGGTCACCCGATTAACAAACCATGGCGACGCACAACACTGTGGATCGGGATAATAGCAGATCGGGGTTGGGAGCTACAGCCTGACATCGCGATATCCGCTTGCTGCCACAGCGGTGCACAGGCCGGCCCATTCGCACCCCTGGCAGGCCTCACGCGTCACACCGGCTGAAAAGGCCGCGCGCAAGCCGGCAAGCGTTGCCGCGTCGAGGCTGAGACGGACGCCGGCCCGGATCGGCCGGGTCAGCAGTTTGCCGACATCGCGTGCTGCCAGTTCGTCCCGGCCGGCGGCGCTTACGCGCAAACAGTGGGGCTCGGCCTCGCCGAGCAGCGGCTGGCAGATGTCGTCGGGGCCGGAGACGATCAGGATCTCCTCGCCCCGGCCAAGACGTTTCGCGATCGCGTCATAATTGGCGACGAAGGCTGCGCTGTACCCTTTTCCGACATAGGTCAGCAGGCAAAGAAGATGATGGGAGCGCAGCCTGACCGTCATTGGTTTTAGGACGCGGTTGCGGCCGGGTCCGCCTTGCCCGAAAACAGCTTGAGCGTCGCGGCGCCGAGCGCCGATTTCAGCAGGCCGCCGATGAGGAAGGGCAGGAAACCGAAGGTGATGGCCTGTTCGAGGCCGATCGTGGCGGCGAGCCAAGCCGTGCCGAGAACCAGGCAGGCGAGATTGCCGAGGACCATGGCGGCGAAGGCGAGCAGCACGCGGCTGCCGTTCCAGCCGCGTTCGGCCAGCCAGCCGACAAGCGCGCCGACAAGCGGGAAGGCGAAGAGATAGCCGCCCGTTGGCCCGGCAAAGTGCTGGATGCCGGCGGCGCCGCCCGATAGCACCGGGAAGCCCACGGCACCCTCGACGAGCCAGGCGGCGATGGTGATGGCGCCAAGCCGCCAGCCATAGAGCGCGCCGATCAGCGTCACGGCGAAGGTCTGCATGGTGACCGGCACCGGCACCATCGGCACCTCGATCTGGGACAACAGCGCCAGAAACAGCGTGCCGAGGACGACGGCCGCGGCCTGCCAGCTATACGAGCGGGTTTGCAGGCGCAACGGGCTGAAGGACGGCTTGGACGGCGAAAAGGCGATGTCGGTCATGGCGGCTTCCCTGGCTGGTTTGAATTATAGATAATTTTGTTGTTCGATCTATTATCGAATCCATATTTGCGCGGGAATGGCAACCCTCGCCCCTAAAAAGGCTTGGGCTTGCGTACCGAATAAAGCTGGCGGGACAGCACCCCCCTCTGGCCTGCCGGCCATCTCCCCCTCAAGGGGGGAGATTAGCAGCATCTGCATCGCCGCTTTCCTTTCAGCGTTGGTGATTGGCGAAGGAAGACGTGACAGCCAATCTCCCTCCTTGAGGGGGAGATGTCCGGCAGGACAGAGGGGGGTGTGAAGGATCGCGGCGCTCGCGGTCTTCAGAGGAGCCACGACCAGGCCGTGTCTTCTTGTCCCCTACCCGACGATCGCAAACGCTTCGCGCATCTTGCCCGACGCGGTCTTGACTGGTTTCTGGCCGATCCACTGCACGTGCCGGCCAAGCGTGGCGGCGGCCGATTCGGTGTTGCCCTGCCGCAGCGCGCTCAGGATCGCGCGATGGTCCTGGTCGGTGCGGATTTCCCATTCCGAGCGCCAGGCGGCGAACAGGAAGCGGGCGCTTGCGGCGTGCAAATCGTCGATGGTGGCGATGAGCCGCGGCATGCCGCAGGGCGCCAGGATCAGCCGGTGGAAGGTGCGGTTGGCCTCCTCCCAAGAGCGGACATCGCGGGATTTGTCGCCGGCCTTTGTGGCTTCTTCGGCAAGGTTGAGAATGGAAGCCGTCAGATGCGGCGCGGCATGGCGCAGCGCCAGCACTTCGAGCGCTGCCCGCATTTCGGCGACTTCCCTGACTTCGCCGAGGTCGAAGGCGGCGACGCGTACGCCCCGCCTGGGCTCACTGACCGCCAGCCCTTGCGCCTCCAGGCGCCGGAAGGCTTCGCGCACCGGGACATGGCTGGTCTGGAATTCCTCGGCGATGTGATCCTGCCGCAGCCGGGCTCCCGGTTCGATCGCACCCGATATGATGCGATCCGCCAGCACCTTGCTGATGCGCACGGCGATGGTGTCGTCTGCGGTCTTTGCCATGTTTTATAGATAATTTGCGCCGCAACCGATTGTCGAGCGGTGATTGCCCGATTTTGCATGCAATCTTGCTTTGGCGCCAGGCGCGGGTCAGTTCACCCGGCTGATGCAGAAGTCGATGACGTCGATCAGCGCCGATTTCTGCGGCGTCGCTTCCAGCGGCGCCAGCGCGTCGCGGGCGATCTCGCCGAAATGGCGGGCCCGTCCGATGGTGTCGGCAATGGCGCCATGGCGGGTCATCAGGCCGATCGCCTTTTCCAGGCCGGCATCGTCGGTGACATTGTCCTCGATGGCGCGCTTCCAGAAGGTGCGCTCGGCCTTGGTGCCGCGCCGGTAGGCGAGGATGACCGGCAGCGTCACCTTGCCTTCGCGGAAATCGTCGCCGACATTCTTGCCCAGCTCCTGGCTGGAGCCGCCGTAATCCAGCACATCGTCGATGAGCTGGAAGGCAAGGCCGAGATTCATGCCGTAGGAGCGCAATGCGGCGCGATCGTTGCGCGTCGCCGATGCGATGACCGGACCGACCTCGGCGGCAGCCGAGAACAGCGCCGCGGTCTTGGCCTTGATGACGGCGAAATGCTCGTCCTCGGTGGTATCCAGGTTCTTGGCTGCCGCCAGCTGCATCACCTCGCCCTCGGCGATGATCGAGGCGGCGCTGGACAGGATGTCGAGCGCTTCCAGCGAACCGACATCGACCATCATGCGAAAAGCCTGGCCGAGCAGGAAATCGCCGACCAGCACGCTCGCCTGGTTGCCCCAGATCATGCGGGCAGTCTTTTTGCCGCGCCGCATGCCGCTCTCGTCGACGACGTCGTCATGGAGCAGCGTGGCGGTGTGCATGAACTCGACCGCGGTGGCGAGCTTGACGTGGCCCTCGCCGGAATAGCCGAACATCTGGGCCGCCGCGAGCGTCAGCATGGGACGCAGCCTTTTGCCGCCCGACGAGATCAGATGATTGGCGACCTCCGGGATCATCTCGACGTCGGAGCCGGCCTTGGACAGGATCAGTTTGTTGACGCGCCCCATATCGGCTGCTGTCAGGTCGATGAGATCCTTGATGGAGGCGGGTTCCCGCTTCCCGTTTTCGATGTTGAGAACGACACCCACCAACAAACACTCCCGTCTTTGATCACGCGTGCGACGGCACCCTGGTCCCGCCTGGGACTCTAGGGCGGCACATACGGGCACGGCAAGAGGCGAATTGGCGCGGCTGCGGTGACGGCGTGTCAACCTTAGCGACCGCATGCCGTTGCCCGAAAACCGCTCCACACTTTTCGGCGCCATGCTCCAGCGTTTACATCAACGCTGCAACCTGCGAACTTCGTCCGATGATAGAACTCGTGCGCACCAACGATGCCGTGATCATCTCCTTTGTCGAATCGCTGATGCGCGATGCCGGGATTGCCTGCTTCGTCGCCGACCAGAACATGAGCATTCTCGAAGGGTCGATCGGTCTTTTGCAGAAGCGCGTGATGGTCGATGCCGACCAGGCCGATCAGGCGCGGCGCATCTTGAAAGACGCCGGCATCGAGAACGAAATCCGCCAGACATAATGGCTGAAGCGAGCGCGCTTACCAGCGATACGCCGGCCCACACGGTCGATGCCTTCCATCGCGGCCGCTTCTGGCTTGTCCAGCCCAGGACAGGGCATCGCGCCGGGATGGATGCCATGATGCTGGCGGCAGCAGTTTCATCCGGCTTTTCTGGACGCCTCGCCGATTTCGGCGCCGGCGCCGGTGCGGCGGGTCTCGCCGTGCTGTCGCGCTGCCCAGAGGCGCAGGTCGTGCTCGTCGAACGGTCGGCCGAGATGGCAGGCTTCGCCACAACCACGCTCGCCCATCCCGGCAATGCGCATCTCGGCAATCGCGCCTCGGTGCTGACCGCCGACGTCACGCTGTCAGGCCGGGCGCGGACGCAAGCCGGCCTCGCCGACAATTCCTTCGATTTCGTCATCATGAACCCGCCCTTCAACGCGGCGCAAGACCGCGCCACGCCAGATCCGCTGCGGCGGCAGGCGCATGTCATGGACGACGGGCTGTTCGAAAGCTGGATCCGGAGTGCGGCTGCCGTCGCCAAGCCGCGCGGGGGCCTGGCCGTCATTGCGCGGCCGGAACAGCTTGGCGACCTCCTCCATGCGCTGTCGGGCCGCTTCGGCGACGCCGAGATGCTGGCCGTGCATCCGCGCCCGGAAGCAGCCGCAATCCGCATTGTCGTCAGGGCAGCGCTCGGCGCGCGCGGCAAGCTGTCGATCCGCCCGCCTTTGATGCTGCATGGGCAAACGGGCGACGGCCCGTCGGAACGAACCGAGATGATCAACAACGGACTGGCGTCGCTGTTTGGCGATTGATTTGGGCCCGTCAGTGTCGTTGCCGCAAAACCGGCACACAGTTGGCTGAGATGGATTGCAGCATTGCCGTTGACCGGCAAATCCCTACATGCGTTGAAGCCATTTGGAGACAGCCACCTCGTGAAACGCCTTTTCAACCGCCTGCTGCCGAAATCCTGGCGATCCAGCGTCGTCACCATTCCCGTCATCAGGCTGCATGGCACCATCATGGCCGGCGGCGGCCCGTTCCGGCCGAGCCTGTCCTTGGCGTCCACCGCCGCCCTCATCGAAAAGGCGTTCCTGTTCGATGCGCCCGCCGTCGCCATCTCGATCAATTCGCCTGGCGGCTCGCCGGTGCAGTCGCGGCTGATCTTCAAGCGCATCCGCGACCTCGCGGTCGAGAAGAACAAGAAGGTGCTGGTCTTCGTCGAGGATGTGGCGGCCTCGGGCGGCTACATGATCGCGGTCGCCGGCGACGAGATCTTTGCCGATCCGTCCTCCATCGTCGGTTCGATTGGTGTCGTCTCGGCCTCGTTTGGCTTTCCCGAGCTGATGAAGAAGATCGGTGTCGAGCGCCGTGTCCACACCGCCGGCCAGAACAAGGCGGTGCTCGACCCGTTCAAGCCGGAGAAGAGGGAAGACGTCGAGCGCCTGAAGGCGCTGCAGCTGGAAGTGCACGAGACCTTCATCGATCTGGTCAGGGAACGCCGTGGCACCAAGCTGAAGGACGATCCGGACCTGTTCACTGGCCTGTTCTGGACCGGCAAGAAAGGGCTGGAGCTTGGCCTCGTCGATGCGTTGAGCGACATGCGCACGGTATTGAAAACCCGCTTCGGCGCGAAAACCCAGCTCAGGCTGGTCACCGCGCCGCGTGGCCTGTTTGGCCGCATCGGCCTGTTCGGCTCGAACTTTTCAGCGCCCGATATTGCCGCCGCCGCCGCCAGCGGCGTGATCGATGCGGCGGAAGAGCGCGCATTGT
Organism: Mesorhizobium sp. M0029; assembly: GCF_040323735.1. NCBI lineage: Bacteria > Pseudomonadati > Pseudomonadota > Alphaproteobacteria > Hyphomicrobiales > Phyllobacteriaceae > Mesorhizobium > Mesorhizobium sp. M0029. The sequence continues at coordinate 80,778 of NZ_JAMYVF010000009.1, read as the reverse complement.
GGGCGCGCTTCGGGCTTTGAAAAAGCGGGGAAAGCGTCTAGCATAAGCGCTTGACAGTCTGCCTTGCCGTCTTGCGAGGGAGGAGCTTTGAAATGCCACAGATCATTTTCTTCGCAGTTGTCGGCGCAGCCGGTTATTTCGGCTACCGCACCTTCGTCCGCGAGGCCGAACGTGTGACCGCCAAGGTGCGGCGCACCGAAAAGCAGGCAGCCAACGGCACCAACGGCACGCTGGTCCAGGATCCCAAGACCGGCGAATACCGCCTGGCCAAGGACTGAGCATCATCCCGTCAGCAGCCGACAGTTTGGATGCCGCAGCCCGGACGTGGCTTGCGCCCGCCAAGATAAATCTGGCGCTGCACATCACCGGCAAGCGCGCCGACGGCTACCATCTGCTCGAGAGCCTGGTCGTTTTCACCCGCTTCGGCGACAGGGTCGAGATCGAGCCTGCCGACGCCGACCGGTTCTCCGTATCGGGCCGTTACGCGACTTCCGTGCCGATCGACGACAGCAATCTGGTGGTGAAGGCGCGCGAGGCGCTGCGCAGGCAGGCCGGCCAGCAGAGCACGCCGCCGGTTGCCATCCGGCTGGAAAAGAACCTGCCGGTCGCATCCGGGGTCGGCGGCGGCTCGAGCGACGCGGCGGCGGTATTGCAGGGTCTTGTCCGGACCTGGGGGCTCGACATCGGCGAGGCCGAACTGAGCCGGATCGGTCTCACGCTCGGCGCCGACGTGCCGATGTGTCTTGCGGCAAAACCGCTGGTTGCGCGTGGCGTCGGCGACGAGCTGTCGCTGGTGCCGGATTTTCCGGCGCTCGCTTTGGTGCTGGTCAATCCCGGCGTCGCCGTCTCGACGCCTGATGTGTTCAACGCACTTGAGAAACGCGACAATGAGGGATTGCCGCCGCTGCCGCGTGCATTTGACTTCCACAGCGTCCGCAACTGGCTGGAGATCACCCGCAACGATCTCGAATCGGCGGCGCAGGCGATCCAGCCGCCCATCGGCCGAGCGGTTTCCCTGCTGAACCGGGCCGGATCGGGATTTTCGCGCATGTCGGGCTCCGGCGCCACATGCTTCGGGCTGTTCGAGACCGGCAATGTCGCCAAGCGCGCCGCCGCCGAGATTCGCAGCCGCGAACCGGAGTGGTTTGTCGCCGCGACACGAAGCATCGCTTCGGAGGGGGCCGATGGCCAAAATTGACGAGAGCCGCCCGTTCATCCCGGTGCGCATCGCGGTGCTGACGGTGTCCGATACGCGCAGCCTTGCCGACGACAAATCAGGGCGGACGCTGGCCGATCGCATCGTCGAGGCCGGCCATGTCCTGGCCGCGCGCGACATCGTCACTGACGACCGGGAGAAAATCCGCGACAAAGTGCTGGGCTGGTCGCGCGACAAGGAGATCGACGTCGTCATCACCACCGGCGGCACCGGCTTCACCGGCCGCGACGTGACGCCGGAGGCGCTGGAGCCGATCTTCGAGAAGCGCATGGACGGCTTTTCCGAAGTGTTCCACCGCATTTCCTACGACAAGATCGGCACCTCGACAGTGCAGAGCCGGGCGACGGGCGGCGTCGTCAACGCCACCTTCGTCTTCGTGCTGCCGGGCTCGCCCGGCGCCTGCAGGGACGCCTGGGACGGCATCCTGAAGCCGCAGTTCGACTACCGCCACATGCCCTGCAACTTCGTCGAGATCATGCCGCGCCTGGACGAGCATTTGCGGCGCGGCAAGGCCGCCTCGTAAACCAAGGCAAAGTTCCGGCCAAGCGCTGCCTCGTCAGGCAGAATGGCCGTTGCGCCTGCGAAAGGATCATTTCCTGAAGGCCGCCAGGCGGGTAATCTGCCACTAGGTCCTTGAGGCGGAAAGATGCCATGACTGCGTATCGCGGCGGCTGCCATTGCGGCAACATCCACCTGACCTTCGAAACCGGAATTGAGCCGGCCGAGATGGAGATCCGCGCCTGCCAGTGCGCGTTCTGCGTCAAGCATGGTTCGCGCGCCGCCGCCGATCCGCAGGGCCGATTGATCGTATCGGTCGAGGACGAGGCCCGGCTGCACCGATACCGGTTCGGATTGCGCACCGCCGACTATCTCATCTGCCGCGACTGCGGCGTCTATGTCGCTGCTGTGACCACCGACGGCGACCCGAGAGCGATCGTCATCGTCAATGCGCTGGATGACCGGCCGCGGTTCAACCGCGAGCCGGTCCCAATGGACTATGATGCCGAGAAAAAAGAGGGTCGCATTGCCCGGCGGCAAGCGCGCTGGATGCCGGTCGAGATCCGCTCCGGCCTCAGCGGATGACCGGTTCGCCGTGGAAGCGGCGGCGCGAGGGCGGCGAGACGCCGAAGCCGACCTCCATCATCAGCCGTGGCGTGGTGGACGGCACGGTGCCCATGTGGAAGCCGAACGGGTCCTCGACGAAGCCGAGGCCGGCCTCGCCGGTCAGCGTGACCGGGCTGTCGTCGCCATAGACCTTGAGCACGTCTTGCGCCGGATGGCCGACCAGCAGCGTCAACTGGTGCTTGAGGCTGCGCCTGTTGTGGCTGCCTTTGACATAGACATGCGGGCCGGTGCCGGCATCGCAGGGCTTGAGATAGAAGAAGAATTTCAGCATCCGCCAGTCGTCGAGATCGAAATGATATTTGCCGAGCGAGGCAAGGTTCTTGTCGGCGTCGGAAGCCTCGCCGGTCGGAAAGCTCCACCAGATACGCGTGGTGATCAGCTTTGCCTGCCCGCCCAGATAGTGCTGGGCGATGTCGAGCAGCAGCGGGTCGTTCTGGATGGCGAGTGCCGCCTTGCAGCCGAGGATGCGCTCGAAATAGTGTCCGCTGAGCAAAGAGCGGCCGAACCGCTTCTCGGCTTCTGCGTGTTCTCCGGGCATGAATTCGAGCCGGCGGTCGAAATTGCCGAAGCACGGCGTGCTCTGAGCAAAGCTGGCGATCTCTTCGTGGATTGCCTGCGGAAGGACCAGTCCGGAGAACAGGCCATCGGTGCGCAGCGCCGCGAGGATCGACTTGAGGTCGACGCCCCTGAACATCGTAGCTCCGGCACTCTGCGCGGGGCGCGCGGCTTTGGCGCCAAGCCAGTGCAGCTTGCGCGCCGGCATGGTGCGGGCAAGCACGAACATCGGCAGCCATGCGGGATTTTCGCGCAGGTCGGAGAGATAGGTCGGAATACGCACCGCAACGCGGCGGAGCAGGCTGCCGTTGCGGGCAATGGCTTCCAGGCTGGGGGCGCCGGATTTGTCAGGGGACGAAAGGTTCATCGGGGTCCTCAGATATGAACGGCAGCAACGACGACGCGGCGCTTGCTTACCGCTCCGGCACTACCCAAACCCCGATATCCCGCATCAACGGAATGCTAATCCCGCGTCAGCTTTTGTGCAATGCACAATAGCTTTTTGCGGCGAAAAAGAGGGATGGTGCTGCGACCGTGCCAATGCGGATGAGACGCCGACGCTGCCCCTCATCCGCCCTTCGGGCACCCTTCTCCCTGGGAACGGGAAAAGGGAGAAACATCACTTCTTCGGCGCCAGCCAAATTTCGGCGTCGAGCCGCCTGGTGGCGAGACCGCGCGCAAGGGCTTCGGCGCTGTGCGCGTTCTTCGACAGGGCAGCGGCCTGGCGCTTGCTGATGACCAGCCCTTCGGCCAGCGCCCGGTTGCCCGAAAACACCCGTGACAGGAACGGCGTGCGGCTGCCGCGCGCACGGCAAAAGCGCGCCGGCATGGTTTGCCGCGCCGTGTGAGCGACAACGTCGTCGATCCAGCCCTCCGCCAGCCTTGCGCCGGGTTCCAGAAACAGCAGCCAGTCACCCTTCGCCTGCCTGATTCCCGCGGCAATGCCGCCGGCCACGAAGTGGCAGCCGGCATGATCGGCAACCCGATGCGTCTGGTCGGTCGAGCCGGTGTCGCAGACGATGACATCGCGCACCACGCCCTCGACCGCGCCGCCGATCAACGAGGCGAGCGTGCGGGCAAGGCCTTCTTCGTCATCCCGGGTTTCGATGAGAACGCTGAGCATTTTTAGCCGAATAGCGGAAAGCCCGGCGCAGCGCCAGTTTTGCATGGCCCAACGAAAAAGTTCTTGCTTTGTTCTCATCAGCGAAATAGGATTATTTTCATGAACAGAGCGATTCGACAGCCAGCCGACAGTCCTTGGGAAAGGGCCAAAATGGAACATATCGTGCGTGCGGACATTGCTGCTTTCGGAGCAGGGCGAGCCGAGATGGCCAATGCGATGATCGAACAGAGCGGCATGCGCGTCCGTCCGGATCGCAACCGCGGCCGTTCCGCGGGCATCAACCCGTCCGGCCGGTTCGAGCCGGTCAGCCGGCATGTGTTCGACGACGGCTGGAATTCGCTGGAGGAATTGCCGCCGTTCAAGACCGAAGTGCAGGTCGAGAAGCCGCGCACCATCATCACCCGCAACGAATCGCCCGACATTTCCTTCGACCGCTCGATCAACCCCTATCGCGGCTGCGAGCATGGCTGCGTCTATTGTTTCGCCCGGCCGACGCATTCCTTCATGGGCCTGTCGCCGGGGCTGGATTTCGAAGCGAAGCTGTTTGCCAAGCCGGATGCGGCGCGGCTGCTCGACAAGGAACTGTCGAAGGATGGCTATCAGCCGCGCACCATCGCCATCGGCACCAACACCGATCCCTACCAGCCGATCGAGAAACAATACCGGATTATGCGCGAGATCCTCGAAGTGCTGGAGGCGCGCGGCCATCCGGTCGGCATCGTCACCAAATCCCATCTGGTGACGCGCGACATCGACATCTTGTCGCGCATGGCCGAACGCGGGCTGGCCAAGGTGGCGCTGTCGGTGACGACGATGGACCGCATGCTGGCGCGCACCATGGAGCCACGCGCGTCGACGCCGACCAAGCGCCTCGAGGCGATCCGGCAGCTTTCCGATGCCGGCATCCCGGCCTCTGTCATGGTGGCGCCGATCATCCCCGGCCTGACCGACCAGGAGATGGAGCGTATCCTCGATTCGGCACGCGCCGCAGGCGCCCGCGAGGCCGGCTATGTGATCCTGCGCCTGCCGCTCGAGGTGGCGCCGATCTTCAAGGACTGGCTGCTGCGCCATTATCCCGACCGCTACCGGCACGTGATGTCGCTGATCCGTTCGATGCGCGACGGCAAGGACTATGATTCGGAATGGGGCAAGCGGATGAAAGGCGCCGGCCCCTATGCCTGGCAGATCGGCCGGCGCTTCGAGATCACGGCCAAGCGGCTCGGCCTCAACGCCGAGCGGCGCACGCTCCGAACCGACCAGTTTGTAGCCGCCGCCAAGGCGACCGAGCAGCTGATGCTGCTCTGAAAGTAGCGCCTGCCCTGCCCTCGTGGTTGGCAGGCGACCCAAGAATCCCGTCCGGCCTGTCCCCCGGCCTGCAGACGGTGCCCTCCCGGTCTTGCCCCACTCGACCCTGGAGGGACTTGCGGAGAATCGGAGCCGATGCGAACCTCGCCGCAACATGGCTCGCGCGCGTTCCGATTCTCCGCTTCTTTTCGAAATCGTCGAAAAGCCCGACTTCTCCTTCGAGACGAAGGCGATGGCTGAAGGCCTTTGGCCGGTGGCAGGCATGGACGAGGCCGGCCGCGGTCCGCTGGCGGGGCCGGTGGTGGCGGCGGCGGTGATCCTCGATCCCGCCAACATTCCCGACGGGCTAGACGATTCCAAACGGCTCAACCATTTGCAGCGCGAGGCGCTGTTCCTGAAAATCCTGGGGTCAGCGCTCGGCGTGTCGATGGCCTCGGTCAGCGCCGAAGGCATTGACGGCAGCAATATCCTCAAGGCCAGCCTGGAAGCCATGCGCCGCGCCCTTGCCGGCCTGCCGATCCAGGCAAAGCTGGCGCTGGCCGATGGCCGCGATGTGCCGCCGGGTCTCCTCTGCGAAGGCCGCGCGCTGATCAAGGGCGACCAGCGCTCGCAATCGATCGCCGCCGCCTCGATCGTCGCCAAGGTGATGCGCGACCGCATGATGTGCGGCTGCGGCAGCCATCACGAGCGCTACGGGTTCGAGGTCCATATGGGCTACGCCACCGTGCGGCACCGCACCGCGATCGAAGCGCATGGGCCGGTGGCAAGGCTGCACCGGGCGTCATTCGCGCCGTTCAGGCTGGGTGGGGTTGAGGTGGTTGAGGAAGAAGGGTTTGTCGGGTTGGACAGCTAAATCTCCCCCCTTGAGGGGGAGATGGCCGGCAGGCCAGAGGGGGTCACCGCGCGTGAAGCGCTAGCCCTTCTTGGTCGCAGAAAGAGCGTCGCGCCTGGTCGAACCGACCCCCTCTGTCGCCTTTGGCGACATCTCCCCCTCGAGGGGGGAGATCAGGCGCACCACCGCCTTCGCCAATGTCCGTCGCCGCTCAACAAAAAAGCCGCCAGGTTGCCCGGGCGGCTTGATGTCAGCGAGTTAACCCCGCTCAGTTCAGCCTGGCCTTCACGTCCTGCAGCGCGGACTTGAAAAGATCCGCGCCGGCCTTGGCGTCGATCTTGCCGGCGAGCAGCGTGCGGGCCGCCTCGACGGCGATGTCGACGGCGCTGGCGCGCACTTCGGCGACGGCTTCGCGCTCTGCCTGGCCGATCTTCTGCTCGGCAAGCGCAGTGCGACGGGTGACATAGTCTTCGGTCTTCTTGTGCGCCTCGGCGGCAAGCATGTCGGCCTCGCGCTTGGCGGCAGCGACGATGGCTGCGGCCTCCTGCTCGGCTTCCTTGCGCTTCTTCTGGTATTGGCCGAGCAGTTGCTGGGCCTCTTCGCGCAACCGGCGGGCTTCCGCAAGCTCGTCGCTGATCTTGGTCGCACGGGCGTCGAGCGACTTGGCGATCAGGCCTGGCACCTTGATGTAAACGGCAACGCCGAGGAAAATGACGAGGGCAACTGTTGCCCAAAGCGTTGCGAGAGATGTGGCGTCCATGATGTGCTCCTCACCGGGCCACGGATTTGACCGCAGCCGAGATCTCGGCCTTGCTCGTCTTGCCGCCGACAAGCGCATCGACGATGGCTGAAGCGGTGTCCTCGGCAATCGTGCCGACTTCCTTCATGGCGTTGGCCTTGATGGAAGCAATGCTGGCCTCGGCCTCGCCGAGCTTCTTGTCGAGGGCGGCCTCGACCTTCTTGCGGGCAGCCTCGGCTTCAGCCTTGGCAGCGTCGTTGGCCTGCTGGCCTATCGCGTTGGCCTTGGCCTTGGCTTCCGCAAGTTCCTGCTCGTAAGCGGCAACGGCGGCGTCGGCCTCGCCCTTCAGCCTGGCGGCCTGGTCGAGGTCCTGCGTGATGCGATCGCTGCGGACGTCGATGATGCCGCCAAGGCGCGGCATCACCACCTTCTTCAGGAACAGATAGAACAGCCCGAACGTGATCGCCAGCCACAGAAGCTGGGACGGAAACGTCGCCGGATCGAATGGCGGGAACGTGCCGTGCGCCTCGGCAGGCACGCCGGCGCCGGAATGCGTGCCGCCTTCCGTACCGGTGTGGGCGCCTTCAGCGGCGGGTGCGGACTCTTGCGCAAACGCAGATGTCACGAACATGGACTATCCCCTGATATCAGGCATGGCCGCAGGAATGCGGCCAGCCAATTCTTCCCAATGCTCGTCCGACCGATAATTGGCCGAACAGGGGCTCAGCCGAACAGGGCGAGAAGCGCGATGAGAAGCGAGAAAATGCCCAGAGCTTCGGTCACGGCGAAGCCGAAAATCAGGCGGCCGAACTGGCCATCGGCGGCCGACGGATTGCGCAGGGCGCCCGCCAGGTAGCTGCCGAAGATGTTGCCGAGGCCAATGCCCGCGCCGCCCATGCCCAGGCAAGCGATACCGGCGCCGATGTACTTTGCTGCTTCTGCGTCCATTTTAAACTCCTTTGGATCTGTAATTCGTTGCAATTCCATCCGGCGAAAGATGCCGGAAATTCTAGGTCAGTGCCCGGGATGCAGGGCGTCGTTCAGATACATGCAGGTCAGCACCGCAAAGACGTAGGCCTGCAGGAAAGCGACCAGCAATTCCAGCGCGGTCAGCGCGACTGCCATGGCCAGCGGCAACACCGAACCGGCAACGCCGACGGCGCCGAGCGCGCTCAGGCTGACGACGAAGCCCGAAAACACCTTCAGTGTGATGTGGCCGGCCAGCATGTTGGCGAACAGACGAACCGAGAGGCTGACCGGGCGCGACACGAAGGAGATCACTTCGATCAGCACCACCAGTGGCAGCAGGAACACCGGAACGCCATGCGGCACGAAGAGCTTGAGAAAACCCAGACCGTGCTTCGTGAAGCCGTAGACAACGACGGTTCCGATCACCAGGGCTGCGAGGCCGAAGGTGACGATGATGTGGCTGGTGACGGTGAAGAAGTACGGGAAAAGGCCAAGCAGGTTGGCGACCAGTACGAACATGAACAACGAGAACACGAAGGGGAAGAACTTCATGCCCTGCGTTCCGGCGGCGTCGCGCAGCATGTTGGAGACGAACTCGTAGCCCATTTCCGAAACCGACTGCAGGCGCCCGGGAACAAGGCTGCGGCTCGAGGTCGAGAGGTACAGAAACGCCGATGCGACGAGCACGGTCGCGACCATGAACAGGGACGAATTGGTGAAGGACAGGTCATAGCCGCCGATGTTGATCGGAATCAGCTTGACGATATGGAACTGGTGGATCGGATCGACCTTGTCAGCAGCCATTTACATCCCCGTCAAAGCCGCGAACGGCCTTAAGTGTCCTTGTGCGCCGTTGGCGGCGCCATTTCATTCTTTCGGATCGTGCGACTTCTCGCTTTTTCCGAATTCCGCCACAACACCTGACGAACGCAGGACATTGAGCACGCCGGCGCCAAAGCCCAGCAACAACCCGACGACCAGACCCCATGGCGAGGTTCCCGCCACACGATCCAGAAACCAGCCAAGGCCAACACCCACCACTATCCCGGCGATGAACTCGCTGGACAGCTTGAGCGCCTGGCCATATCCGGCCGTCGCTTTCGCGCCGTCATTCCCCCCGAGCTGGTCCGGCCGTCTTGTCGCAAGCGATGCTCCAAGCTCACGCCGGCGGCGTTCGAGATCTTCGTCGCGGATGTCGGCCTCGTGCTTGCTGCCGCGGCCGGTTTCTCCGGTTCCGTCTGGCCCGTTCTTGTCGGCCATCGTAACCCCCCTGCCCGGTCAGACCGTCACCGTCCGTCCGCTTCTAAAGTCGCCGGCAACATAGTTAGAGGGTTTGCGCCCGTCAAGCCACGGGCGGGACTTCAAAGCCATGTATTTTTTCTATTGGAATCAACCACTTGGCGAGGTGCGACATCGTGCCCGGCACTATCGGGTCGGCACATGCCCCGAATCCGTCCGGCGACCGCTGTCCGATTTCGGCTTCCAGGGCCTTTGCGGTTCGTTTGCGACAGGCAAGCCGAAGGGCTCAGCTCCAGCCGCCGCCATAGGTGCGGTAGAAGATATGCAGGCCGATCTTGGTCATCTTCTGCATCGTGCGCGCCCAGCCCGGATGGACGTAGTTGGCGTAGTAGTGGGTCGATGAGCCGACTTCGGGAATGAAGATCTTGCCGGCGGTGACCGCCATCGCGACGTCCTGCGCGGTCTTGTAGTGGGCGGGGCTCTCGATGCGCTTCTTGCGGCCGTCGCAGGCGAAGGAGAACTGGCAGCGGTTCAGCCAGTTGTCGTTCTGGTAGACGACGCCGCAAATCGAGTTTGGATAGGCCGGATTGCGGACGCGGTTGAGAATGACCTGGGCGACGGCGGCCTGGCCGCGCACGGATTCGCCGCGCGCCTCGAAATAGATGCCGTTGGCAAGGCAGGCCTGCTCCTTCGTGGAGAAGGCGCTGGCCGGCAGCGGGTTCTGGATCCACGAGTGGTCACCCTTGGCCATCGGCGGAATGAAGCGCCCGCTGCTCGGCTCCTCGTCCTGCAGCAGCGCCTCGAAGGGTGAGGCCTTGGCGTAATCGGGTTCGGCCTGGGCATAGGCGGTGGCCAGCACGTCCGGTCTGTCATTGTTGACCAACGCGGCAAGCATGGCCGGCACGCCGGGATCGGGCTTCTTGTCCAGGTTGGTATGAAAGGCCTGGGCGATCTGGATTTCCTTGCCCTTGATGCCGGGCTTGGCGAAGGCGAGCTTCAGGCCGCTGTCCATGCTAGGCCGCAGCAGCGAGGAGGTGCGCTGAAAGATCGAGCCGGCATTGAAGTTCTTCGGCGGCGCCACCGGCGAGACCTGGATGATGCGGCCCTTCTTGTCGGCGCGCATGATGCGGTCCTCGTCGGGCGTGATGCCGGCGACATTGCCCTTGCCGCGAAACGAGACCTTGCCGACGCCGGGCAGGCGCACGCCCGAGCCCGAGAGCGAACCGGTGGTGACGGAATCGATGAAAGGCATTTCGGCGGCATGAACCGAGCCGGCGACGGAGCGCTCGACATAAGAGTTCCAGCGGGTGCCCGAGGCTTCGAGGCCGGAAATCAAGCTGCCCATGTCCTGGTAGGCGACGACAGTTGGAAAGCCGATCCAGATGCCGAGCCCGACGACCAATGGCGATACGAAGGAACGTTTTTTCTCACCGGCGGCGGCGGCCAGCCGCTTCAGGACACGTCGATGCACGGGGAACTCTCCAGAAACGCCACTGAGCCACTGGAGAGCCAAAGTGAAGCATTAACCTTGATGCGGGGTTAACGCGGTCGATCGTGTTTTTCCGAAGCGGCCCGAAATGGGACGCCGTTTGCCGGCCGGCAAACGGCGTCAGTTCGGCCGCAGGAAAATTGGCCATGCAATCAAGGCGCAGAGCGCGCCCACCAGCCAGACGCCAGGCCACGACCAGACAAGCAGCAAAGCCGGAATGGCGGTCGGCACCACGAAGAAGGCGATGAAGACGAAGCTGTTGGCAAGACCGAGCGCGGTTCCGGCGCGGCTGGCGCCGGCAAGCGTGGCGAGTTCGGTGTAGGCGACGCCATGCCAGGCGGAGACCGAAATGCCGGCAACGACCAGCAGCACGGCGATCGCCGGGATCAACGCGGCATGGACGTCTGGCGTGGCTCCTGCCGCCAGGACCAGCAGGCCGAGGGCCCCGAAGCCAAGCGCGCTTGTCATGCTGCAGAGGCGCAGGAACCAGCGGCGGTTGCCATGGCGGTCGGTGAAGCGGCCGCTCCAGACGCGCATCACCACCGCGCCGGTCTGCACCGCGGCAAGGCTGGCGCTGATCGTGAGCGTCGCCATGCCGGCGAAATCGTGCAGGAAGACGGAGGCAAAGGTCAGCACCGCCACTTGCGGAAAGCAGAGCAGGCCGATGGCGGTGGCGATGCGCCAGACCTCGACATTGCGCAGCGGCGCCGGACCGCCCGACTTTGCCATGGCCATGCTGCCGGCATTGTCCAGTTCCGGCGGCTGGTGCAGCCACCGCCAGGCAAACAGCGCAGAGACGGCGTTCATGGCGGCCAGCAGCCCGAAGACCGCCGCGAAACCGTGCACCGATGCCAGCGACGGCAGGACCAGCGCGCCGAGCCCGCCGCCGAGCGGCACCGCGGTCTGCCTGATGCTCATGGCAAAGCCACGTTCGCCTTCGTGGAACCAGGCCATGATGGCGCGGCCGCTGGAACCGTTGACGCTGCCGCCGAGCAGGCCGGTGACCAGAAGGCATGCGGCCAGCATTGCGACGCCAGGCACATAGGTCACTGAGGGCACGATGAACAACGCCATCAGGGCGAGCCACGCCGCGGTCGCACCAAGGCCGGTCAATAGCACGCCGCGATCGCCCCAGCGGTCGGTGAGCAGACCCCAGGGCAGTTCGCTCAAGGCAACGCCCAGTCCGAGAAGGCCGAGGACCAGGCCGAGATTGCCATTGCTCAAGTGATAGCCCGACCGCAGAAACACCGCCTCCGCCGGTATGCCGGCGAAGGTGGCGGAGAAACTGGCATTGGCGGCAACGCCGATGCCAAGCACCTTCCAGCGATGATTGGCGCGAAATCGTTCAGCCTTCGACCTGACGGCGGCGGCTCGGCCAACCCGGCCTGGCTCACAATTTGCGTCGGCAATCGACATGGCGGGACTCCTGTTGATGCCCTCTCGGGACCTTGACGCCTCGTCTTTACCGCCATAACTTCATCCCGAATATCGGGAATTTTTTGACAATCGTTCCCGAAAAACAGGATCGTTGAGATGCGCCGCGTAACCTTCGACCTCGATGTCCTCCGAAGCTTCGTCACCGGCATGGAACTCGGCAGCTTCGCCAAGGCCGCCGACCGGCTTGGACGCTCGACCTCGGCGGTGAGCGCGCAACTGAAGAAGCTGGAGGACCAGGCGGCGACGCCGATCTTCCGCAAGTCGGGCCGCGGACTGGCGTTGACCGAAGCCGGCGAAACCATGCTCGGCTATGCCAGGCGGCTGCTCGAGTTGAACGACGAGGCGGCCTCGGCCATCCACGACGTGGAACTGGAAGGCTGGGTCAGGCTCGGCCTGCAGGAGGATTTCGGCGAGGCGGTGCTGCCGGAGGTGCTCGGACGCTTCGCCCGCGCGCACCCCAAGGTCAAGATCGAGGCGCGGATCGGGCGCAGCTATGAACTCGCCGAGCGGATCACATCAGGCAATCTCGACATTGCGCTGGCCTGGGACAGCGGCCAGGCGCTGCCTTACAGCCGGCATGTCGGCGACGCGCAATTGCGCTGGATCGGGCCGGCAAAGCTGATCGAGACCAGGCTACGCGAGGGCGAGGCACTGCCGCTGGTGGCGCTGGAAGCGCCATGCCTGCTGCGCACAGTGACGACGGAAACGCTCGACCGCGCCGGCCTGCCATGGCGGATGGCCTTCTCCAGCCCCAGCCTTGGCGGCATCTGGGCGGCGGTCGCCGCCGGCCTCGGCCTGACCATCCGCACGGATATCGGCCTGCCGGCCAATGTCAGGACGAAGGCACCGCAAACGTTGGGCTTACCCGCGCTGCCAACCATGGCGCTGGTGATGCACCAGAAAGACGCCGAACTGGACCCGGTGGCGACGCGGCTGGCGGATATTTTGTGGCAGGCGGCGGTGGCGGCGCTGCCGCAGGACGAGCGGTTGAGAGAGGTCGCTTAGACGGAAGCGGCTGTCCAGCGTAGCGTTCCGTCACACCCCCCTCTGTCCTGCCGGACATCTCCCCCGCAAGGGGGGAGATTGGATCTCGCGAATGCTTTCGCCAATTTTCAACGTTGCAAGAGAGGCTCCAAAGACGAAACGACTGATCTCCCCCCTTGCGGGGGAGATGCCCGGCAGGGCAGAGGGGGGTGCTGTCCCGCCAATCTTGCGGAGAATTCCGCAACCGTCATCGCTCACTTGCGCTTGTTCGCTCTCCCCGCGAACGGGTTGTCCGAAGTCCGCAGCGCTATCCTGATCGGCACGCCGGGCATGTCGAAGGCTTCGCGCAGGCTGTTGGAGAGGTAGCGGACATAGGATTGCGGCATCGCGTCGGGCCGCGAGCATTGGACGACGAAACCCGGCGGCCGGGTCTTGGCCTGGGTGACATATTTGACCTTGAGCCGGCGGCCGGCGACGGCGGGCGGCGGGTGATGCGCCAGAATGCTTTCCAGCCAACGGTTGAGCTTGCCGGTGGAAACGCGGCTGTTCCACACCTTGTGCGTCTTGATGACGGCATCCATCAGCTTGTCGAGGCTGCGCCCGGTCTCGGCCGAAACCGTCACCGCCTGGATGCCGCGCACCTGCGGCAAAAGCCGTGTGGTCTTTTCGCGCAGTTCGGCCAGCAGTTCCTGCGGATTGTCGATCAGGTCCCATTTGTTGAAGGCGATGACCGGCGCCCTGCCTTCGCGGATGATCAGGTCGGCGATCTGCAGGTCCTGCTTCTCGAACGGGATGGTGGCGTCGAGCACGATGATGACGATCTCGGCAAAGCGGATGGCGCGCAAGCCGTCCTGCACCGACATCACTTCCAGCTTCTCGTGGATCCTGGCCTTGCGGCGCATGCCAGCGGTATCGAACAGTTTTAGCCGGCGGCCATGCCAGTCCCAGTCGACGGAGATGGAATCGCGGGTGATGCCGGCTTCCGGGCCGGTCAACAGCCGCTCCTCGCCGATCAGCGCGTTGATCAGCGTCGACTTGCCGGCATTGGGCCGGCCGACGACGGCAATGCGCATCGGCTTGGTGTCGTCATAGGCGGGTTCGGCGTCGGGATCGGTGATGTCCTCGCCGATCAGCACCTCGCTGGCGGCGACGTCCTCGGCCTCGTCTTCTTCCTCGCCGAAGGCGCGGTCTTTGCCTAGCGCCTCGATCACCGCGTCGCGCAGATCGGGCATGCCCTGGCCGTGCTCGGCCGAGACCGGGATCGGCTCGCCGAGGCCGAGTTCCCAGGCTTCCAGCATGCCGCCCTGGGCGCCCTTGGCCTCGGCCTTGTTGGCGACCAGCACGACCGGCTTGCCGGACTTGCGCACGATCTCGGCAAAGGTGCGGTCGTCGGGCAAAAGGCCGGACTTGGCGTCGATGGTGAAGAAGATCAGGTCGGCTTCGCGGATGGCGATCTCGGTCTGCGCGCGCATGCGGCCGGGCAGCGTCGAAGCGGCGGCGTCTTCGAAACCGGCGGTGTCGATGACATCGAAATGCAGATCGTAGAGTTTGGCCGCGTGGACGCGACGGTCGCGGGTGACGCCCGGCGTGTCGTCGACAAGCGCCAGCTTCCGTCCCACCAACCGGTTGAAAAGGGTCGATTTGCCGACATTGGGCCGGCCGATAATGGCGACTTTGAAGCTCATTCGGCTATCCATATCATCGCCCAAACCGCAGCGCGCCCTTGGGTCAGGCCCGAGGGCAGGCTTTGGGCGATGCGTATCATGACGCGCCCGAGCCGCGGATCAGTTCGGACATCAGCGTCGCCCGCTGGCGCGCATTGCGCGGGGCGCCGTCATCGGCGGCGATCTGGTCGAACAGTTTCAGCGCATCCTGGGTCTTGCCTTCTTTCCAGGCGGCAAGGCCGAGCGCTTCGCGCGCCGTGTGGCGTAGCGTGTTGTTGTCGGCGGTCAGCGCCTCGACGCGGCTGGAAACGTCGGCGAAGGAGCCGTGATCGACGAGCAGCAGGGCGGCCCGCAGGCGCGCCATGTCGCGAATGCCCTGGGGAATGGCGGTGTCGGCGGCTACGCCATCGAAATCCGCGACGGCAGCGGCAAAGTCGCCCTTGTCGGCCTTGACGGTTGCCGCGCGCATGCGGGCGAGCAGCGGATAGGCGCCGTAGCCGTCCTTTTCCAGCTGTTCGAGGGCGGTCAGCGACTCGTCGCTCTTGCCGTCATTGGCAAGCTTCAGCGCCTGCGAAAACGCATCGCCCGAGCGGTTGGCGCGGGTCTCGTCCCAATAGCGGTAGCCGACGAAGGCAGCGGTGCCGAGCACCACCAGGACGGCGAGGACAAGGATCGCCGGGCCGAAACGATCCCAAAGCACCTGCGCCTTTTCGCGACGGATCTCGTCGTTCACTTCGCGGATAAAACTGTCGTCGGACATCAATCAAAACCATTGCTGCCCCAACAGGGGCGCTTCTTGAGCCCGCGTTTTAGCGAAATTTCGCGGGCATGGAAGGGGCTCGGCAGGAAAATCGGCTAATCGCCGGGCGCATAGCTGCCGACATTGATCGCACCCACGCCACATTTTGCCGATAGCCGGCTTGGACTGCCTCCAGATCAAGCCCAGATTGCCGATCCACGTTTGTCCCGCGTTGTTGCGTTTTCCTCAGCCGTGCTTGCCATGGCGGGCACTGCTTTCGCCGACCCGCCGGCGCCGCCTGCCCCGGCAAAGCCGAAGCAAATCGTCATCATCTCGTTCGACAGCGCCCGGGAGATCTCGCAATGGCAGCGCAGCCGGGCACTGGCCAAGCGCACCGGCGCGCATTTCACCTACTTTCTGTCCTGCGTGTTCCTGTTGTCGCAGCAGACGCGCGCCGAATACACCGCGCCGGCCAGGTCCGCGGGCAAATCCAACATCGGCTTTGCCGTCTCGAAGCAGGAAGTCGCGGACCGGCTCGACCAGATCGGCCTCGCCGCTGCGGAGGGCCATGACATCGCCAGCCATGGCTGCGGCCATTTCGACGGCAAGGACTGGAGCAAGGCCGACTGGCTGAAGGAATTCGCCTCGTTCGGGCGCATTCTGGAGAACGCCTATACGATCAACGGCATTGCGCGCGAGCCGGCACGCTGGCGCGCTACTGCCCATTCGGTTGTCGGCTTTCGCGCACCCTACCTCTCGACCGGCAAAGGGCTCTACGAGGCCCTGGCTGAAGCAGGCTACGACTATGACGCCAGCGGCGTTTCGAACGGCCCGGTCGAGCCGCCGACCAGCGGCGGCCTCACTCGCTTTTCGCTGCCGCAGATCCCGGAAGGCCGGAGCGGCAGGCCGGTGATCGCCATGGACTACAATCTCTATGTCCGGCATTCCGACGGTTTCGAGCGGCCGAGCCAGGCAGCCGAGTTCAGCGATCGGACCTACCAGGCCTTCCGTGCTGCCTTCGACAAGCAATATCAGGGCAAGCGCATCCCACTGGTGCTGAGCTTCCACTTCACCTTGATGAACAACGGCGCCTACTGGAACGCGCTGGAGCGCTTTGCCGACGAGACGTGCGTGAAAGCCGACGTCGAATGCATCAGTTTTCGCGATTATGTGCAGCGGCAACGTGATAGCGAGAGGCAGGCGGCGGTGGGCGGCTGAGCCGCCAACCGTCTGCGCAAATAGGATCAAGCCGGGTCGGGTTCCTTTGCCTGTTCCTGACGCTCCATGAAGTGGCGGTCAATGTCGGGCAGCGGCTCGCCGCGAATCGTCGCCTCGAAGGCGCGAAGGCGCTTGTGAACTGACAGAAGCTCGACAATCGTCGACCAAGAATTGACGAGATACTGGAATGAGTTGGTTACCTGACTGAAGGCTGAACTGACCTGGTTGATGAGACCCAGCGTCAGCGTTCCAGCGATCATGGAAGGCACCATCAGGAAGTAGGAGAAGACGTTGTTGGTCTGAAGATAAAGATAGCGGACCACGTTGAAATACACATAGTGGAAATACAGGCGAAAGTAGTTTTGCCGCACACTCGCAAACAGCTCCGCGACGGTCTGCGGCTGCGCCCGGGCCGGATCGTCCTCACCGTAGACGAGTTCCTTGCGATATGCTGCCTCGACGCGCTGGTTACGAAACTGCAAGCCAGGAAGCTTGATGCCTGCGGTCGCAATGATGACTGTACCGAAGACTGCCCAGAAGATCGCAGCCAAAACCAGCGGCTGAGGAACATGACCGATCAATGGCAACTCTGTGACATGCTTAGAATAACTGAGCAGGATCGGCATGAAAGCGATAAGCGTCATGATGGAATCGACGAAGCTAGTGCCAAGGTCTTCCATTATCTTGGAAAACCGCATCGTGTCTTCCTGCACACGCTGTGCAGCGCCCTCAATATGGCGCAGCTTCGGCCAATAGGACATGTAGTAATTGTTCATCGCAGTGCGCCAGCGAAACACCCAGTGGCTGACGAAGAAGTTTGTCAAAACGAACACGGTAACCGCGACAAGAGCGATACCGAGGAAAGTGATTATTTGAGCGTAAAGATCAGCCTCGGTTGCCTTGACCGTTTTGCTCACGATGCCCTGAATGAGGTCCCAGAATGGTCCATACCATGCGTTGATCGCCACGCTTACCTGCACCTGAAAGTAGGTCGTGAACAGGAGCAGCGAACTGCCGAGGATAGACCATTGGTCCCACGGGTGCGGAGAATACCAGTGCCAGAAGCCATAGAATATCAAAACGCCAAGCGCATAGTAGATGTAGAACCAGAGGAACGGAGGCGACCAGAACACCGAGACGCCTATGATGGGCGGCGCGTCGGCAAGAGCCGGAGGCAAGCCGAGAAACGCGCCAAGCTGGTCAGCACCGAGGAACCAGGCTGCCACGAGAACCGCAGTCCAGACGACGGCCGAGATGAAAAACAGCTTCGGCTGCGGGAAGAAGGATACGAACACTGTGGCGAATTCCTCGGTCGATGCGCAAATCAGCGGGGTTGCTGGTTAGCGGGCATAAAGTCACACATTAGGTGGAAAGCAAATGCCCGTGCCCGATGCCCGGCATCGAGCAAGACCACAATCATGGCGATTTTGGCGCGGCCGACCAGGTGATCCCAGCAGATACCAGCAATACGCCAGCAGCGACGATCGAGGCGAGGAAGAAGTTGCCCGAGGCTTGCGCCAGCAGGCCGGCGACGACAGGGCCGACGATCTGGCCGATGCCGAAGGACGCGGTCATCAGAGCGAAGATGCGGCGCGGCGCCTGCGGCACGAGCTGCCTTGCCGTCTGCAGGCCGAGCGCGGTGATGGCGATGAAGGTGCCGCCGAGCAGGACGCCCGCCAGCAGCGGCCCGGCGGTGCCGCCGATGGCGACGCTGGCGGTGACGCCGACCACCTCGACCAGGCAGCCCACGGCATAGGCGGTATAAAGCCCGATCCGTGCCGCTACCTTCTGCCACAGCCAGACCGAGGGGAAGCCGGCAAGGCCGGTGACCATCCAGACGCTTGCCTCGAAGACACGGCCGCCGCCGCCCTGGCGCACGATGGCGACCAGGAAGGTCGCCGTCACCACATAGCCGAAGCCGAACAGGCCGTAGGCAACGATGACTTTTGCCAACGACCGGTCCCTCGGCAGTGCCGGTTCGCGGTCGGCCACGCCGCTGCCAGGTGCGGTGCCGCCGGCGAGCAAGGCGACGAGCGCAAGGCCGCCGGCGGAAATCGCTGCCGACCACAGCCAGCCCGAAGCCCAGCCGGCATGTTCGGTGACCAGAACCGCCATCAGCGCTGAGGATGCCGCGATGCCGAGGCCGACGCCGCCGAAATGCAGCGCCTGCAGGTCGCTTCTGTTGGCGGCTGCCAGGTGACCGAAGACGATCGAGGCCATGAACACCATGACGAAGGCGCTGGCGAGACCGGCAAGGAAACGGATGAGGATGAAGGCCGTCATCGTTTCGGTCAGTCCCATCAGGGCGGCGAGCGCAGCACTGGCGGCAAGGCCGCCAAACATCAGCAGCCGCTCGCGCCCATGCGCCCAGCCGCCGGCAGCCGCAAGCGCGCCGACGAGGTAGCCGAGGTAGTTGGCCGACGCGATCCAGCCGGCATCGGCCGGCGACAGATGCAGTTCTTCCATCATTCCGGGCAGGATCGGCGTGTAGACGAAACGGCCAATGCCCATGGCGACGGCCATGGCGATCATGCCGGCGAGAGCAAGGCGCGAGGGTGATGGCGCGGCGTTCATTGCAGCGCACAATAAGGGTGAGGACCGATCAGACCAATCCACTTGCGTTGGGCCAGACTTGGCGGCGGCGACAGTGGCCGTTGGCGTGACTGTGCCGAGGCGCGAGGGCCACTTGGCGTCGCGCCGCCCCGCCTGCCGGCACCTTCTCCCCATATAGTGACGGGGAGAAGGGGGTTAACCGTGTGCCTCGGCGCCCTTGCCTGCAGGGCTGGTGATTGGCGAAACCTTCGGCGCCGGCAACGTTTCTCCCTTACGGGGAGAAATGCCCGGCAGGGCAATGAGCGGCAGCGCTGGCGCCGACAGTATCGCCTTCCCAGTTACCGCGTCCGCGATTTCAGCGGCAGCCTGCTTGCGCCGTCTCGTATGCAGTGCGGCGCGCCGTCAGGCGAAACGGCATGTCGCCGAGTTCGCGCTCCGACATGGTGTCGAGCACGGGATGCGACAGCGGATCGGTCACCCAATTGAGGACATCCCCGTCATGGCGCCGCCGCGTGTAGCCGGCGGCAAAGACTTTGAGCAATGATACGATCGTCACCATCCTCGCCTCCTCGGTCTGACTGTCCCGCTAGAATCTGCCCTGTCTCGCCGTCTTTCAATTGAGATTTCGGCCGCGCCGGTTTAGAAAAACTGGAATGGCTATGCTGAACCGCGTCCATCTCAACGGCCTGCGCGCCGTCGAAACCGTCGCCCGCCTCGGCTCGCTGGCGGCGGCTGCCGGCGAGCTCAACGTCTCCGTCAGCGCCGTCAGCCAGCAGATCAACCGCACCGAAAAGCAGCTCGGACAAGCGCTGTTCGAGCGTACGGCGAGCGGGCTGGTGCTGACCGAGTTCGGCACGGTTTTTTCCGCCCGGCTGGGCGCCGGTTTTCGCGAGCTGGCGCAGGCGGTGGCGCTGGCCGATGAGGCAAGCCAGTGCACGCTGGTGGTTTCGGTGGCGCCGGCCTTCGCCTCGAAATGGCTGCTGCCGCGATTGTCGCGGCATTTCGACCGCCATCCCAACGTGCTGCTGCGCATCGACGCCTCGGTGCGCCTCGCCGATCTCGAACGTTCCGACATCGACATCGCCATCCGGCTTGGCGACGGCAAATGGCCGGGCGGCCGGGCGGAACTTTTGTTGGCGCAGGAAGTCTTTCCGGTCTGCGCGCCGGTGATCGCCAGGAAACTGAAGTCGATCGAAGACCTGGCGCAGACCTGCGCCATCACCGACGAGCGGGCGATGATCAACTGGGAGAGCTGGTTCAAGGCTGCCGGGGCCGAGCCGGTCACTTTTCGCAAGGGCGCGCGCTTCACCGACCCGATGTTGTGCCTGGAATCGGCAATCGCCGGCCACGGCGTCATGCTCGGCTGGCAATTGCTGGCCGCCGATGCGCTGGCCGACGGCCGCCTCGTCGCGCCTTTCGGCGTGCGGGCGCAGAGCGGCCTTGGCTACTGGCTGGTGACCTCGGCCACCAAGACCGAAAGCCGCAAGGTGCGCGATTTCAAGATCTGGATCCGCGAAGAGATCGCGGCGACCGTGGCGCAGTTTAGCGCGCTGGAAAGCGCTGCCTAGGGCTGTCCGTCGCGACGGTGCTGGAAAGGACAGCCGCGCCGGCCTATGTTGGAACTCTCACTCCCGGACCAAGGCAGGCAGGATCATGACCACACATTCGCGCAGCGTTTCCGCAACGATCGACCCGGTGAAGCTCGACAGGCTGGCGGAAGTCGCCATCAAGGTCGGGCTGCAATTGCAGCCGGGGCAGGATCTGGTGCTGACCTCGTCGATCGCCGCACTGCCGCTGACCAGGCGCATCGTTGAGCACGCCTACAAGGCCGGCGCCGGGCTGGTAACGCCGATCTTCAACGATGACGAGATCACGCTGGCGCGCTTCCGCTACGGGGCGGATGCCGGCTTCGACCGCGCCGCCGGCTGGATGTATGAAGGCATGGCGAAGGCCTTTTCCAACAATGCGGCGCGGCTTGCCGTGCGCGGCGAGGACCCGTCGCTGTTGTCGGCGCAGGACCCGGCGAAAGTGGCGCGCGCCAACAAGGCGAACTCGATGGCCTACCAGCCGGCGCTGGAAAAGATCACCGGCTTCGACATCAACTGGAACATCGTCGCCTACCCGGATCTCGCCTGGGCAAAACAGGTCTTCCCCGGCGATGCCGACGATGTCGCCGTGGTGAAGCTCGCCGATGCGATCTTTTCGGCATCACGGGTCGATGTGGAAGACCCGATCGCAAACTGGACGGCGCACAATGCAGCGCTGCGCGGCCGCACAAAGTGGCTGAACGAGCACAATTTCCATGATCTGCATTTCAGCGGCCCGGGCACCGACCTCACCGTCGGGCTGGCCGATGGCCATGAATGGATGGGCGGCGCCTCGACTGCCAAGAACGGCGTCACCTGCAATCCGAACATCCCGTCCGAGGAGGTCTTCACCACGCCGCATGCACGGCGCGTCTCCGGCCGTGTATCCTCGACCAAGCCGCTGTCCTACCAGGGCACGCTGATCGACGATATCTCGGTGCGTTTCGAAGAGGGCAGGATCGTCGAGGCCAAGGCTTCGAAGGGCGAGGACGTGCTGAAGAAAGTGCTCGACACCGACGAGGGTTCGCGCCGGCTCGGCGAGGTGGCGCTGGTGCCGCATTCCTCGCCGATCTCGGCCAGCGGCCTGCTGTTCTTCAACACGCTGTTCGACGAGAACGCCGCCTGCCACATCGCGCTCGGGCAGTGCTATTCAAAATGCTTCGTCGACGGCGCCTCGCTCACCCAGGACGAAATCGCCCAGCGCGGCGGCAACAAGAGTTTTATCCACATCGACTGGATGATCGGCTCCGACAAGATCGACATAGACGGCGTGCACAAGGATGGCCGCAAGGTGCCGGTGATGCGCAAGGGTGAGTGGGCGTAAGCTCGCGGAGGGCGGATGGGTTTCGACCTGACGGTCAAGCGAATTTACGAAGCACCCGCGCCCGATGATGGGCAGCGGGTGCTGGTCGATCGCATCTGGCCGCGCGGCATCAGCAAGGAGGATGCCGCGCTGACGCTGTGGCTGAAGGAGATCGCGCCGAGCGATGAATTGCGGAGGTGGTTCGGACATGAGCCGGCGCGATGGGCGGAGTTTCAGGTGCGGTATTCGGTCGAGCTGGATGGGAATAGAGAAGCGGTGGCGAAACTGCGTGGCTTGCTCGGCAAGGCCAAGGTGACGCTGCTTTATGGCGCACATGACGAGGCGCATAACAATGCGGTGGCGTTGGCGGGGTATTTGCGCTGGACGGGTTGAGAGACAGCGAACCGCTGCATACGCCGCAAGCGAAAGCCTTCACAATTAGCGATCGCCCTCCACGCGTTCGTCATCCTCGGGCTGACCCGAGGATCCTGTGTGTTGTTCCCATGCTATGTTTGGGGTGGGAAGGAGACCGACAGGATCCCATGGTCTGCGCTGCGCCGCTTCGAACCTAGCTTCGCCATCGGATGACGAAGCGAGGCGACGCTACTTCACCACCCCTTCATACGCCTCCGGCTTGAAGCCAACCAAAATCTCATCCCCGACCTCGAGCACCGGGCGCTTGATCATCGTCGGGTTGGCCAGCATCAGCTTCCTGGCCTTCTTCTCGTCGAGCCCTTGCTTGTCCTTGTCCGGCAGTTCGCGAAATGTGGTGCTGCCCTTGTTGAGCAGCTTTTCCCAGCCAACCTTGCCGACCCACCGGTCCAGTCTGCCCGCCTCTATCCCCTCGGCCCGGTAGTCGTGAAAGCGGTAGGGCACAGCATGGCCCTCCAGCCAGGTGCGCGCCTTGCGGATCGTGTCGCAGGTGGTGATGCCGTACATGGTGATCGTCAAAACGCGCTTCCCTTGACTGACAGTCGAATCCTCAGACAGCCTAAAACCACCCTCCCCGCTTTGCCAGCGTCCCAATCGCTAGCGGCGCTTTTTTAGAGGTTGCCAATACTAAGGAAATTTCCTAAGTATCTGTCTGCACCGCGTCGACAGACCTCAGGATCGCCCATGCCAAGCCTCCACGCCCCAACTACAAGTCTCCCGCCGATCGACGGCATCTTCCGCGCGCTGGCTGACCCGACGCGGCGGCGCGTGGTCGAGCGGCTGAACCGCAGTCCCGCCTCAGTCAGCGAGTTGGCGCAGCCTTTCGAGATGGCGCTGCCTTCCTTCATCGAGCATCTGAAAGTGCTGGAAGGCTGCGGACTGCTGCGATCGGAAAAAATCGGCCGCACCAGGACCTATCAGTTGGCGCCCGAACCGCTGCAGCTCGCCGAAAACTGGCTGGCCGAACAGCGCACGCTGTGGGAGCGCCGACTCGATCAATTCGACGCCTATGTGATGAGCCTCAAGGAGCAAGAAAAGTGAGCTATCCCTTCAAGCCCGACCCCAGACTGGACCTGACTCTGGAGCGCAAGCTCGACGCGCCGCGCGAACTCTTGTGGAGCGCGATGACGGTGCCGGAGCATGTCAAGCAATGGTTCACGCCCAAGCCCTGGCTGATCACCGATTGCGAGATCGACCTTCGTCCGGGCGGACTGTTCCGGACGCGCATGCAATCGCCCGACGGCAAGGAGGTCAACGACCGCCATTGCTGCTATCTCGAGATCGTGCCGAACGAGCGGCTGGTGTGGACCGATGCGCTGCTGCCGGGCTATCGGCCCTCCGGCGAGCCCTTCATCACCGCAGTCATTTCGCTTCAGTCGGATGACAAGGGCACGCGCTACACGGCAACGGCCATCCATCGCGACGAGGCTACCCGCAACAATCATGAAGAGATGGGGTTCTTCGACGGCTGGGGCACGGTGGCCGATCAGTTGGCGCAGTATGTGAAGACCATTTGAGCTTTTCCCACTGCGGCCAGGACTTTGTCCCGGCCGCCTGGTTTTTGGGTCGTGCAGCGAAGTGCGCCGGAACCCTACGGCACCCGGGCTCAGTAGTAGAAGCGCTCTTCGGTGATCTTGCCGTTCTTGACCGTGTACAGGCCAACCTCGTCCATGGTGACCCGTTCGCCGGTGGCCTTGGGCGTTATGTCGAACTTGAAGCGCACCGCGAACTGGTCGCCGTTGACATAGGGGCCTTCGACAGAGCCGCCATGGACTTCGTGGTTCTCTTGCCACCATTCGCCCTTTTGCCTGAGAGCCTCCTTGCCACGGGCGATGGCCATCGGCCCCTCCATGGCTTCGAGGCTGACGATATCATCGGCATTGTACTTTTCACCAGCACCCAGGTGATCCCCCTGCTGGAGCATTTCAGTGAAATCCTTGGCAACATCCGCGATGGTCATGTGTGTTCCTCCTGTTCAGACTGGTTTGAAGTAGGGAAGCGCTTGCCGGCCCGCCACCTTTACCCGCACGACAGCTGACAAGGTGTGTCAGGACGATGATATAGCGCGGCTGTGTGACGACGATTGCGGCGGCGTCGGACAGCGACTTCGGTTGCAGACAAAAGCCAATTCCGCAATGCTGGGTGCATGTGCAACCTCTACAACATCACGACGACGCAAGAGGCGGTCCGCCAATGGACCCGCACATTGCGCGATATCAGCGGCAACCTCGAACCTTCGCTTGATGTCTATCCCAATCAACCTGGGCTTGTCGTTCGCAACAGGACGGATGGGGAGCGTGAACTGGCGAAACTGCTTTGGGGTTTGCCAACGCCGCCCGAGCGCATGAAAGGTAAGGCCGACTACGGCACCACCAACGTTCGCAATCCGCAATATTCGCACTGGCAGCAATATGTGGGCGTCGAGCACAGATGTGTCGTGCCGGTGACCAGCTTTGCCGAGCCCAGCCCTGCGGCGAACGATAAAGACCCGGAAACAGGAATCCAGCGAAATTACTGGTTTGCCCGTGGCGAGAGCCGGCCGCTGTTCTTCTTCGCTGGTTTCTGGACGTCTTGGCAGGGCGTGCGAAAGGTCAAGGACGGTCCCGGCGACTTCGAGCTATACGCCTTCATGACCACCAAGCCTAATGCTCTCATTGCGCCGATACATGAGAAGGCTATGCCCGTGATCCTCACCACGCCGGAGGAAACCGAGGCTTGGCTGACGGCGCCATGGTCGGAAGCACGGCGTTTGCAGCGGACGGCGCCCAACGACGCGTTGGTGATCGTTGAGAAGCCAGCCACACAGATTAAGTTCCCACCACAGGCCCCGGCCCAAGGGTCTCTGTTTTAGCCCGAAATCGGCTCTCCTCAATCGTCGTCTCGCCAGATTACCCGGCGAACCATGCGGATTTCGACAAGACGTCTGACGCGAATTTTAAGGCGTTCAGCAGCGCTTGGCAGAATGATGCCTGCATCGAGCTCACGACCTTTGCAGCGCTCGCACCGCATGTGCCGCTCCACATCCCAAAAGGGGATATCACCAACCAGCTTTGCGAGATCGCCAGGCAGATAGTGTCGAGTGATGTTGCAGTTCGGACATCGAACACGAATTAGCTGCCCGACTTCATGCGCCAAGCAGAGGGTTTGCACATTTCGGCGCGGTCGGGTGCTTAGTTCGGGCATCCCGCAAAGTAGGAATATGTTCCTTTGCGAGTCAATTCACACTTAATTCCACCTTGGCGATCTTCACAGCAGGTTAAATCAACCGTCGATGAAGGGATTGGGTTGGATCAGCTTGGCAGCATAGGGCAGTTGGCACCACGGCGCAGGCTGATATGCGCCACGTCGCCGACGCTGAATTGAAAGCCCTCGGCCTGGCGCGGCGCATCGATCACCACCGGCAATCCCTGCCCCAGCTCAGCATGCAGCCGCAGCGTGCGGCCGTGGAAGACGATGGAGTTGACGCGCGCCGGCGCGGTGCCGGCGGCGGCATCGGTGGTGGCCAGCAAGTCCTCGGGGCGAACGCCGATGGTGCGCTCAGTGCCTTCGCCGGGTGTGTCGCCGGTTTCAGATGTTGCTTCCAGCGAAAGCCCGCCAGCGGCGAAGCGCAGGCGGTCGCCGTCGCGGCCGATGAAGCGCGATTGCAAGAGGTTCATGGTGCCGATGAAGCTTGCGACGAATTTCGTCGCCGGCCGGTCGTAAAGCGTAGCCGGCGGCGCGATCTGCTCGATGCGGCCCTTGTTCATGACGACGATGCGGTCGGAGATCGACAGCGCTTCGGTCTGGTCGTGGGTGACCATGACGAAGGTGGTGCCGAGCCGCGACTGCAGCCGCTTCAGTTCGACCTGCATCTGTTCGCGCAGATGCGCATCGAGCGCCGACAGCGGTTCATCGAGCAACAGAACGCGCGGCTCGCAGACTATGGCTCGGGCGAGCGCGACGCGCTGGCGCTGGCCACCCGACAGTTCGGAAACGCGGGCGCCGAGCTTGTCGGCGAGGCCGACCATGTCGAGGGCTTCGCGGACGCGCTTTGCCTGCTCGGCGCCGGACAGTTTGCGCAGCGACAGGCCGAAGCCGACATTCTCGGCGACGTTCATATGCGGGAACAGCGCATAATCCTGGAACACGGTGTTGACGGGACGGTCGAACGGCCTGAGCGCGGTGATGTCGCGACCATCGAGCAGCACCTTGCCGCTCGACGGGCTTTCGAAACCGGCAATGACGCGCAGGCTGGTGGTCTTGCCGCAGCCCGAGGGCCCGAGCAGGGTGATGAACTCACCGCTGATAATATCGAGATCGACGGCGTCGAGCCCAACAATGCCGCCGGGGAAAACCTTCGAGACCTTGTCCAGCCGCACCAGTGCGTCAGGCGCCATCGCGCACCTCCGAGGGTTTGGTGGTGTTGACCCAGAGGATCTGGCAAGGTTCGGTGCCGGGATTGCGGAAGGCATGAAGGAGCGTGCTCTTGAAGGCAAAGGAGTCGCCGCTCTTCAGCACGTATTTTGTCGAGTCCACCACCAGTTCGACCTCGCCCGAGAGGACATAGCCGAATTCGTGGCCGATATGCGCATAGGCTTCCGCCGTGCCGCCATCGGCTTCCACCGTCACCAAGAGGCCGGTCAGCGCCGCGCCCGGCGGTGACAGCAGCGCCTTGGCGATGCCTTCCGACTTGACCGGGAGCTGCCGCCTTTTGTCGGCGCGCACGCAATAGAGATCGTTGGCGGCTTCGTTGCCGTCGGTGATCAGCGCCGAAGGCTCGATGTCGAGAGCGGCGGCCAGCGGCCAGATCACCTTGACGCGCAGCGAAGACAGGCCGCGCTCGATCTGGCTCAGCGCCCCAATCGACACGCCGGCTTTTGCCGCAAGCTCGGCCAGCGACAAATTGCGCTCCAGCCGCAGCGCCCGCACGCGCCGGCCGACGCGAATGTCGGCGTCGGCCTTTGGTTTCGCTTCAAGCATGTCCATCAGTTGGTCCTTGTTGCAGTCTTTGGCGCGGCGGCAAGACCCGCGGGCTTCAGGAGATTAGTCACAATTACCTGCCGTCGGCGCTGCCCCCTCATTGTCCTGCCGGACATTTCTCCCCGTATAGTGACGGGGAGAAAGCGGCTGGTCGCAAACTCGGCGCCATTTCTGCAACGTTTGCGATTTGCGAAATCGCTGGTGACAGCGCCCCTCTCCCCGTCACTATACGGGGAGAGGATGCCGGCAGGCAGGTGAGGGGCAGCGCAACCGTCGGCGATGGATCCCTCAGCCGCCCGCCTTCACTTTCTCGAACATCTTCGCCACATCGTCGTTCTGCTTCATCGGGCCGGTGAAGATGGTGGTCTTCAGCATCACCTCCGGGTCCGCCGGCAATTGCAGCTTGTCCAGTTCGTCCTTCGCCACGCCGGCGAAGGCGGTGCTCAGCGAGCTGCCATAGCCGTAGGCCTGGATCAGGTACTTACCCGAGTCGGCGTCGAGCCGGCTGTTGATGAAGTCATAGGCGAGGTCGACGTTTTTGGCGTCCTTGAGCATGACGAAGCCGCAGGCCCAGGTCAGCATGCCCTCCTTCGGCTTCATGAACTCGACCGGCACGCCCTGCTTCTTCAGCGAGGTTGCCGACGCGTTCCAGGTCATGGCGGCGACCAGCTGGCCGCTGGCCAGCGCCTGTTCGACCGAGGTCATGTCGGTGGTGTAGTTGGAGAGCAGCGGACGCTGCTCGCGCAATTTTTCCGCCACCTTGTCCATCTGCTCCGGCGTCATATCGAAGGGGTTTACGCCGGCCAGAAGTGCTGCAACGATCGGCGTGTCATGCACGGCATCGATGGTCGCCATGCGGCCGGCATATTGCTTGTCCCACAGAAGGTTCCAGCTCGCTTCCGGGTTCTTCACCAGATCGGTGCGGTAGAGGATCGAGGTGTTGCCCCAATCCCACGGCACCATCCAGACCTTGCCGTCGCCGGCCTGGATGTCGGGCAGGTTCTTGAACACCGGGAAGATCGAATCCCAGTTCTTGATGCGCTTGGTATCGATCGGCTGCAGCAGGCCTTCCTTGTTCCAGCGCGCCACCTTGTCGTAGCAGGGATGGGCGATATCGGGGCGGAAGCCGGCCTTGACCTTGGTGAAGGCATCGTCGTCGTCGCCGAAGATCGAGGCCTCGACGCCATCGGGATGGGCCGTCAGGAAGCTCTTGTTGAAGTCTGGCAGTTCATAGCCGGACCAAGTGAAATATTGCAGCTTGTCGGCGGCGAAGGCGACAGTCGACGACAGGACGATTGCAAGCGCGGCAAGCCCGGTGCGGGCTGTCTTTGCAGTGATCGATTTCGGGCCAGTGATAGATTTCAGCCCAGTAATTGATTTCGGGTCGAATGCCATTTCGGTTCTCCTCTTTTGTTATGGTTCAGGCTGGACTGGTGGGCGCCGTCCGACGGGCTGTGCTCAGCCCGCGATGGCGCAGGATTTCGGCGATGCCGGCGATGATGATGGACACAGCAAGGATAGCTGTCCCCAGCGCCATCACGGTCGGCAGCGAG
This sequence comes from Mesorhizobium sp. M0029, assembly GCF_040323735.1. Lineage (NCBI taxonomy): Bacteria > Pseudomonadati > Pseudomonadota > Alphaproteobacteria > Hyphomicrobiales > Phyllobacteriaceae > Mesorhizobium > Mesorhizobium sp. M0029. The sequence continues at coordinate 51,758 of NZ_JAMYVF010000009.1, read as the reverse complement.
CGAGGAAAACGCAGTTGGCTCCAGATGTAGAGCGGCAGCGTCGGCTCGGTGCCGGCGAGGAAGAAGACGACGATGAACTCGTCGAAGGAAATCAGAAAGGCCAGCATGAAGGCCGAGACGATGGCCGGCAGCGAGAGCGGCAACATCACCCGCCGGAAGGTCGTCCAGTCGGAAGCGCCGAGATCGAGTGCGGCCTCGCGAATGGTTTTCGGAATTGCGGCAAACCGGCTGCGCATGACCACCACGGTGGTCGGCAGCGCCACCAGTATGTGGCCGAGAACGATGGCGATGCGCGACGGGCCGAGGCCGATGAGATTGACGAGGATCAGCAACGATATGCCGACGATGACGCCGGGGATCAGGATCGGCAGCCTGGAGATGGCGCTGATGGTGGCGGCGAGCGGCGAACGACCGTAGAGGTCCATATAGGAGACGGTGATGCCGCAGAGCGTGGCGCCGGCGGCGGCCACGACGCCAATGACGAGACTGTTCAAAAGCGCGCCGGACAGCGCCGGATTGCCATAGAGCGTGGCATACCATTCGAGCGTGAAGCCCTGCAGCGGAAACGCGGCCTGGATGGAGTTGTTGAAGGAAAACAGCGGGATCAACAGCACCGGCAGATAGAGGAAGACGAGATAGGCAAGCACATAGACGCCGAGCCAGCCGCGGCCATCATCTCTCCGCGCCGCGCTCATGTGCGGCTGCCGAATCTGCGGTCGGCGCCGCGTGCGACCAGCACCACGCAGAGGATGACCAGCATCACGCAGACTGAAAGTGCCGCCCCGAACGGCCAGTCATTGGCCTTGCCGAACTGCGACTGGATCAATGTGCCGATCATGGTGCTGGCGGGACCGCCGACCATGGCCGGGGTGACATAGTCGCCGACCGTCGGCACAAAGACGACGAGGGCGGCCGCCAGAACGCCCGGCATCGAATTGGGCAAGACGACGCGGCGAAACGCCGTGAACGGTCTGGCGCCGAGATCGGAGGCGGCTTCGAGCAGTGATTTCGGGATGGTGTCCAGCGCCACATAGATCGGCAGGATGGCGAAGGGCGCATAGGCATGCGCCAGCGTGACGACCACCGCCGCCGGCGTGTTGAGGAAGGCCAGCGTCGGCTCCGACCAGATGCCGCTTTCGATCAGCGCCGAGTTCAAGACGCCGTTGTAGGCGAGCACGATCTTCCAGGCGAAGACGCGCAGGAGATAGCTGGTCCAGAACGGCAGGGTCACCAGAAACAAAAGCAGGCTGCGGCGGCGGCCGGCATGGAAGGCGAGATAGTAGGCGACGGGATAGGCGGTGACGACGGTCGCCAGCGTCACCAGGCCGGCGATCACCAGCGAGCGCAGCGTCACCGTCCAGTAGAGCGGATCGGAGACCACGGTGATGAAGTTGCCTGCCGTGAAGCCGGCGCCGAGCAGCGAACCGTCATTGCCGCGAAGTGAGAGGAAGAGCACAAGGCCAAGGGCAAACAGGATCAGGAACAAGGTGACCAGCCCGCCCGGCAGCAACATGGCGAAGCGGAAGCCTCGGGACGACCCTGCCGGCGCTTCTGTTGCAACGATGCTCGACATCGGACTGCTCAACGGAAATATGAAATAGGCTTAGCTTTTTTCATATTTGTGAAACTGTCAAGCTGAATCCACGAGGCCTAGGCGACCGGCGCCCAATCAGCGCTCGAAGGCGTCGAGCATCCGGTACCAGGCGATGGTCGCGGCGACGCCGACCTGGCGGAAGGCGTGGAACGGGATCGGCCGGACCGGCGACAGCGGGAACGGCAATTGTTTGACATCGCCGCCCGCGAGGTAGCCCGCCATGCGTTTTCCCAGCGCGGTCATCAGGCCGACGCCCCTGCCCTGGCAACCAACCACGGCGAGCAGGCCCTTTTCCGGCTCATGGATGTGCGGCAGGTGATCCGGTGTCATCGCCACGCGGCCGAACCAGCGCTTCTCGATGACGACATCGGAGAGCGCCGGATAGAGCCGCACCAGCGCGCGCTGCAGATGCGCCCAGTCGGCCTCGCTCCTCGGCCGCGCCATGCGGCCGCGGCCGCCAAGCACCAGATGGCCGTCGGTTGTTTTGCGGTAGTAGACGAGAATGCGCCTGGAGTCGGACACCGCCTGCCCTTCCGGCAGGATCGTCGCCGCAAGGTTGGATGACAGCGGCGCGGTGGCGACCTGGAAGGAATGCAGCGGCACGATCGTTTCGGCGAGGCCCGGAAGCAGTCCATCGGTATAGGCGTTCGTCGCCAGGACAACCACTTTCGCCCGCACCTCGGCGCCGTTTTCGCTTGAAACATGCCAAAGGCCGGCCTCCTTGCGGAGTTTCACCACCTTCTGCCGCTCGGCAATGCTGGCGCCGGCGGCGGCAGCGATGCGCGCCAGTTCCACTGTATAGGCGAGCGGATCGATGATGCCGGCGCGGCGGTCGAGCCAGCCGCCGAGATAGCCTTGCGCGCCGGTCTTATCGGCGATCTCGCTTTCATTCAGAAGCCGGACATCGGCGCCACGCGCCCGCCATTGAAGATCCCTGTTCGCCGCCGCTTTCAATGCGGTTTCGGTATGCGCGGCCTGGATCCAGCCCTTGCGCGTGAACGGCACCGCCAGCTTTTCGTCGCGGATGAGATCGAACACCGTATCCGCCGCCGAGGCGGCGAAATCGACCAGCGCCCGGCCACGCTCGGGGCCGAAATGCTCGAGCAGCCATTCGGGATCATATTTCAGGCCGGGAATGACCTGGCCGCCATTGAGGCCCGAGGCGCCCTGGCCGATCTCGCCGGCCTCCAGCACCTGTACACCGAGACCGAGCCGGGCTGCGTGCAAGGCGGTCGACAGGCCCATGAAGCCGCCGCCGACGATGGCAACGTCGACCGGCGCAGTGACGAGCAACTGGAAGGCGGATGCGGTCTGCGGCTTCTGCCAGATCGGAACGGAAAACGGTGTGGGCAAGGCTTCACCTGGAGTATGCGGAAAGTGAAAATTCTAGTGCTAGTTTCATTTTTTTGAAAGAGCGGGCCTCATGTCAGAACCGACAATTGCCTGCGCCACGGGATAGACCTTTGGCGTGAATCCGGTGAAAGTGCCGCGGCCCAGCTGCCATCTCGATCATCAAAGGACCGTAAGCCATGACGAACCCAACGCAGCTTCCCGCCGACGGGCTCTTCATCGGCCGAGCCAGGGCAAGCGATGCCTCGCATCCTCTGGTGGTCACCGTGCGCGACGGGATCGTTTTCGACGTCACCTCGACCACCGCACCCACAGTGCGCGACATCTGCGAGATGGCCGATCCGGCCGGACACGTGCGCTCTGCCAAGGGCGAACCGATCGGCTCGCTCGACGCGATCGCCGCCAACAGTTTTCAGGCCACCCGCGATCCGGCAAAACCCTATCTGCTCTCGCCTGTCGACCTGCAGGCGGTGAAGGCGTCGGGCGTGACCTTCGTGGTCAGCCTGCTCGAACGCGTCATCGAGGAGCAGGCGCGCGGTTCGGCGGAAAAGGCCGACGCCATCCGCGCCGACATTGCCGGGCTGATCGGCCACGATCTGTCGAAGCTGAAGCCCGGCTCACCCGAAGCGATGGAGATCAAGGCCAAGCTCATCCAGCGCGGCGCCTGGTCGCAATATCTGGAAGTCGGCATCGGCCCCGACGCCGAGATCTTTACCAAATGCCAGCCGATGGCGTCCGTCGGCTTCGGCGCCGATGTCGGGCTGCATCCTGTCTCCACCTGGAACAACCCCGAGCCGGAGATCGCCATGATCGCCGCCAGCACCGGCAAGATCGTCGGCGCGACCATCGGCAACGACGTCAATCTGCGCGACGTCGAGGGACGCTCGGCGCTGCTGCTCGGCAAGGCCAAGGACAACAATGCCTCGGCCTCGCTTGGGCCCTTCATCCGGTTGTTCGACGCAAGCTTTTCCATCGACGATGTCAAGCGCGCCACGGTGGGGCTGAAGGTCGAGGGCGAGGACGGGTTTTCGCTGGAGGGCGCGAGCTCGATGGCCGAGATCAGCCGTTCGCCCGAAGAGCTGGTCGCGGCCGCCATGGGGCCGCACCACCAGTATCCCGACGGCTTGGCGCTTTATCTCGGCACCATGTTCGTGCCGTCGAAGGATCGCGGCGAGAAGGGCAAGGGATTCACCCACAAGATCGGCGACATCGTCACCATCTCGTCGGAGAAATTCGGCGCGCTGGTGAACCGCGTGCTTCTGTCGCCCGATTGCCCGCACTGGACCTACGGCGCCAGCCATCTCATGCGGGACCTCGCCAAGGCCGACCTGATCTGATTTCGGAGCAGCGGGACGAACGGATAGCCGATAAACGTTCGCATCCGGTCCCTGTAAGCCGTTTGTTAGCGGAATCCGGGTGACTGTATCGGAAATTCGCTCCAGGATCGGGGCGCGGTCTGTGGGGGCCGAATCGCATGCTCGGTTTGCCGATGATATCGGTGCGCAATCTCGCCATGCGTTATGGCGGCGTTGTCGCGCTCAGGGATATGAACCTGTCTGTCGGACAGGGGACCATCCATGCTGTCGTCGGTGAAAGCGGCGCCGGAAAGTCGACGCTGGTGAAGGTGCTTGCCGGCGTGCTCCGGCCCAACAGCGGCACCATCCGCGTCGGCGACCAGATCGTCACCGTCGACAGCCCGATCGCTGCACGCAAGCACAGCTTCGGCGTCGTCCACCAGGGGCTCGGCCTGTTTGCCGACCGCTCGGTGCTGGCCAATCTGTTCGTCAATCGCGAGCCGTTGCGCAATGGCTTCGTCTCCAGGCGCGAAATGGAGGCACGCAGCCGCACCTTGCTTCGGCAACTCAAGCTCGACGTCGATGTCCACGCTCCTGTGGGACAACTCGGCATGGGCGAACGGCATTATGTCGAACTCGGCCGCGCAATTCTGGAAGGCCCGAGGCTGCTGATCCTCGATGAACCGAATTCTGCGCTCGACCGGCGCCAGACCGAGCACCTGTTCACCGTACTAAGTGACCTCAAGGCCAAGGGCACGAGCGTGCTCTATGTCTCGCACCGGCTGGAGGACGTGTTTGCGATCGCAGACCAGGTCACCGTGATGCGCAACGGCCGTGACGTGCTGACAAGTGAGCGCTCGGCGTTGAGCGAAGCCGATGTGATCGACGCCATGATCGGCCAGCAGCGCGGCAGCCTGTTCCCGCCTGCACTGCCGGCCAATGCCAGCACGATAAGGCCGCGGATCACGGTGGAGGGTCTGAGCGGCGGCCGGATTTCCGGCGTCAGCTTCACCGCCCGCTCCGGCGAGATCCTCGGCTTGGCCGGGCTTGAGGGGTCGGGCGTTGAAGACCTGTTCGAGATGCTGTTTGGCCTGCGCAAGGCGCAAAGCGGCAGGGTGCGGCTCCCCGACGGCTACGGCTTGCCTGGAAATCCGACCGAAGCGGCGCGGCGCGGCATCGGCCTGGTGCCGGCCAACCGCCTGTGCAACGGCCTGATGCCCGACCGGTCGCTGGCCTTCAACATAGGCAACATCGCTACCGGCGCCCGCAACTGGGGGTCGCGCCGCTACTCGCCCAAGGCCGCGATCGCCGCCGCCGCAAGGCAGATCGATGCGCTGCGCATCAAGGGCCTGCCGGACGCGCCGGTGAATTCGCTGCTGGCCGGCGATCAGCAGAAGATCGTAATCGCCAAATGGCTGGAGACGGCGCCGCAAGTGCTGCTCCTAGACAATCCGGCTGGCGGTATCGAGGCGGCTGCCAAGCGCAAGATCTATGCGCTGATCCGGCAGATGGCGGCCAATGGCTGTATCGTTTTGCTGCGTTCGGTCGAGCCGTCCGAACTGACCAACCTCAGCAACCGCGTCCTTGTCTTCCACCGCGGCCGGGTCGCCGGCGAGCTGTCCGGCGCCGAGATGAAGCGAAGGACAGTGCTGCAACTGACCACCACCGGCGAGATGCCGGAGGCGGAGCGGCCGAAAAAGAAACTCGTGGGAGCCATGGCATGACACGATTGGATCCCATGCTACAGCTTGCCGGTTCGGCTGCCCACCCGAAGCGCAGCCTTCACCTGCCCGTCGAACTCAGGCCGCTCATCGGGCTCGTTGTCCTTGTGGCGATTACAGGCTTTGCCCGGCCGGATTTCCTCGACGAGGCCAATGTGCTGTCGTTGCTGGAAACCGCTGCGTATCCCGGCATGCTGGCGATCGGCATGGTGTTCGTGCTCGCACTCCGCGAGATCGACCTTTCCGTCGGCTGGATATTCCATCTCGCGGCCCTTCTCACCGCATTCCTTCTGGCCGCCGGCATCGACCCGTGGCTTGCCGCCCTTTCCGGCGTGCTGCTCGGCGCCGGGCTCGGCCTCGTCAACGGCCTGCTGGTGGTGGCGCTGCGACTGCCGGCCATCGTCGTTACGCTGGGCACCTTTGCAATGTTCCGGGGCCTGGCGGCGGTGGCCGTCAAGATGCAAGCGACAGCTCCGGCCAGCCCAGGCGGCGACTTCTTTGAGATCGTTCACGGCAAGCTGTTCGGCCTTGTGCCGACGGCTGTCTTTGTCTTCGTCACAATGGCGGTGGTGATGCACCTCGTGCTTCACCGCAGCCGCTTCGGCTACCGGATCCAGGCCGTCGGCAGCAATCCGCAGGCGGCGCTCTATGCCGGCATCCCGACAGGTGCTGTGCGGCTGCAGACGCTGGTGCTGATGGGCATCGTCTCGGGGCTGGCGGGCGCGCTGTGGCTTGGCTCTCCCGTTACCGACGTCGACCAAGGCGGCGGTTTCGTGCTGATGGCGATTGCCGCGGCGATCATCGGCGGCACCTCGCTTTCCGGCGGGCGCGGCACCGTCTTCGGTGCGGTGATCGGCATGCTGATCGTCCAGGTCATCTTGAGCGGCGTGACCCTGTTCGGCATCGACGCCGCATGGAGCCCCTTCGTGATCGGCGCGGTGATGGTGCTGGCGCTCGCGCTCGACCGGCTGGCCAAGGTGCTGCGCAACCGCCAGGCCGAGCGCTTTCAGGAAAATCCGCGCGCCTGAGTTTAAGCCCCGCCTGCTTGCCGGGAAATATCTCTATCTCTTGGTTGACGCAATTCCGGACGGAAAACCGTTTCACACTTTTCCTGGAATCGCCCTCTAACTGATGCGATCTGATGGGATCGATGATGGCGCGTTGCATCGCGCCACCATCCATTGGGCGGATGGAGGCTTGCCATCGGCCGCAAAAGAAGATGCTCTGCGCATCCGGGTCGGCGCTGGCAGGAGGAGAGGATCAAGGGCATGGCCCGGATCATCGCCGGACGTGGAGGTCGTTTTTCAACATGGGAGGAAAGCAAATGCTGACGAGGCTACGATTACTCGTGCTTGGCTTGATTGTGGCGCTGGCCGTTCCGGCGGCGGCACAGGCCAAGACGTTCTACTGGATTTCGCATGGCGGCCCGGCCGACCCGGTCTGGACCTACTTCCTGGCCGGCGCCAAGCAATGGGCGAAGGACACCGGCAACACCGTCAACACCTCGTTCCACAATGGCGACGTTGCCTCGCAGCAGGAGGCCGTGCGCGCCGCGATCTCGGCAAAGGCCGACGGCATCGTCACCACCAGCCCCGATCCGGGCAGCCTGATCGAAATCGCCAAGGAAGCCAACACGGCCAAGATCCCGATCATCAACTTCAACACGCCCGATCCCAAGGCAAGCTTCGACGCCTATGTCGGCGGCGACAACGTCACCTTCGGCAAGCACTGGGCGCAATATCTGGTCGACAAGGGCCTGGTGAAGAAGGGCGACTTCGTCTGGATGCCGGTCGAAATCCCCGGCGCCACCTACGGCGTCCAGGAAGAGGAAGGCATCAAGAGCGTCTTCGAACCGCTGGGGATCACCTATGAGATCACCGAAGCGACCCTCGACCAGGCCGAAGCCATCAACCGCATGGTCGACTATCTCACCGCCAACAAGGCCAAGGTCAAGGCAATCATCGGCCTCGGCGATCTGGTCACCGGCTCGATCAAGCGGGTGTTCGACCAGGCCGGCATCAAGCCGGGCGAAATCCCGGTCGTCGGCTGGGGCAACTCGCTCGACACCACCCAGGAAGTGCTGACCGGCTACGTCAATGCCGGCCAGTGGCAGGACCCGCAGGCGACCAGCTACGTCGCGCTGTCGCTGGCCAACATGGCGGCGTCAGGCATTCCTCCGGGCTTCAACGTCATCACCGGCGCGCTCTATGAAAAGGACACCGCGCAGGTCTACGACGACATCCTGTCGGGCAAATAACCCAGACCTTCAACAGTCGCGGCCGCAGCCGCGGTCGCGACTGTCTTTTCGCCGAGCCCTTCGCGTTGCGCGCTGGGCTCAGCCTTCCCCTTCCTGTCGCAGGTTATCAGTGGAAAACCGTTCGCTCATCCAACGCCTGATCGCGAGGCCGGAATTCGGGCCCTTCGTTCTGCTCATCGTCGAAATCGCGGTGTTCTGGAGCATCAACCACGATTTCCTGTCGCCGCAGAACATCTCCAACACGCTGGCCTTCACCGTCGAGCTCGGGCTGATCGCGCTGGCGATGACGCTGTTGATGACGTCGGGTGAATTCGATCTGTCGGTCGGCTCGCTGTTCGGCTTTTCGCCGGTGCTGATGTGGACGCTGTTCAACAGCGGCCTGACCTCGCTGGAGGTCGGCTTCCTCGCCGCGCTGCTGATCGCGGCCTTCATCGGCCTGGTCAATGGCTGGTTCGTCACGCAGCTGAAAATCCCATCCTTCCTGGTGACGCTCGGCATGCTGCTGGTGGTGCGCGGCACCGCGCTGTTCGTCACCGACGGCTTTCCGCAGCGGACGTGGAGCGCCGAGGGCAGCTGGCTGGCCGAAGCGCTGGTCGGTGATTTCTTCATCGGCCCGTTCCGCATCTACATGTCGCTCTTCTGGTTCATCGCGGCGGCCATCGCGCTGGGCTACGTGCTGACGCAAAGCCGGACCGGCAACTGGATCCAGGCAGCCGGCGGCAATCCAGGCGCCGCAAGGGCGCGCGGCGTCAACGTCAGCGGCGTCAAGATCGGCCTGTTCGTGCTGTCGTCGGTGATGGCTTCGCTTGCCGGCGTCATCTCGTCGCTGCGCACGTCGGCCGCCAACCCCAACAGCGGCACCGGCTACGAGCTCGAAGTCATCGCCATGGTGGTGATCGGCGGCACGGCGCTGACCGGTGGGCGCGGCACCATCATCGGCACGGTGCTCGGCATCCTCATCCTGCGCGTCATGCGCAACGGCATCGTGCTGATCGGCGTGCCCGGGCTGGCCTACAACATCTTCATCGGCGCCATCATCCTCGGCATGATGGCGCTGCACTCATGGCTGGAACGCCGGCATCAGGCAGGGACCTAGAACCATGGCTGAACCGCTCATCCGCATGTCCAACATCAAAAAGTCCTACGGGCGCGTGCAGGCGCTCGAAGACGCCAATTTTCATGTCAACGAAAGGGAGATCGTCGGCCTGCTCGGCGACAATGGCGCCGGCAAATCGACGCTGATCAAGGTGTTGTCGGGGGCGGTGCCGCTGACCAGCGGCGACATTTTCATCCGCGGCAAGAAGGTCAATCTGCGCAGCACCAGCGACGCCATCGCGCACGGCATCGAGACGATCTACCAGGATTCGGCACTGGTGACGCAGCTGTCGATCGCGCGCAACCTGTTCCTTGGCCGCGAGCCGATCAAACCGCCGCGCTTTTTGAACCGCATGGACCAGGAGGCGATGAACAATGTCGCCCGCGACCTGTTGAAACAGGTCGGCATCTCCAAGAACATCCCGCCGACGACGCCGATCGGCTCCCTGTCCGGCGGCGAGCGGCAGGCCGTCGCCATCGCGCGCGCCATGCACTTCGACAGCGACCTGATCATCCTCGACGAGCCGACCAACAATCTCGGCGTCGCCGAGACGCAAGGCGTGCTGAGCTTCGTGCGCAACGCGCGCGATTCCGGGCATTCCTGCATCTTCATCGCCCACAACATCCACCATGTCTTCCAGGTGGTTGACCGCATCGTCGTCATGCGCCGGGGCAAGGTGGTGGCCGACGACATCGACCCGAAGAAGACCAGCGTGGCCGAGGTCGAACGCATCATCACCGGGATGTCCGACAAGGAGATCCGCGACGCCATCATCGAAGGCGGGCCATCGCACGGCTGAACCGTCTTCGCGCCGTCTGGCACGGAAACGCATCCGCTCTAACTCGTTGTAGAGCATGACCTTTTGACAAAACGGTTCCCGTTTGTCCTAGAAAACCGGTTCCCACTTTTCGGGATCATGCTCTATGACTACAGCCATGAAAGCCACCGTTGCCGACATAGCCAGGAGCTGCGGCCTGTCGACCGCGACCGTCGACCGGGTTCTGAACAACCGGGCCGGCGCGAGCGCCGCCAACCGCCAACGGGTGATGGAGGCGGCCAAGCAGCTCGGCTATTTGCCGGTGGTCGATCAGGTGACGCTGCCGTCGCGGCCGGCGCATCTTGAATTCTTCCTGCCGATCGGCGCCAACGGTTTCATGATCGACCTCGCCGGGCACATCGAGGACTATGCGGGGCGCCTGCCGCTGGTCGCCTCGTGCCGGATCCACAATCTCGGCGGCATCTCGCCGGCAGCGCTGCAGGCGGCGGTTGAAAATCTGTCGCTGAAGGCCAATGGCGTCGGCGTCATTGCCGTCGATCATCCGCGAACGCGCAACATATTGCGCGATGTGGTCGAGGCAGGCATCCGCCTTGTCACGCTGGTCTCCGACGTTCCAGCCGCCCCGCGTTCGGCCTATGTCGGCATCGACAACCGGGTTGCCGGACGCACGGCGGCGCTGTTGATGGGGCGCTTCCTCAATGGCCGCCAGGGTCATCTGGCGATGGTCGTCGGCTCGCGTTCCTATCGCGGGCACGAGGAGCGCGAGATGGGCTTTCGGTCGGTGCTGACAGAGGAATTCCCCAATCTCACGGTCTCGAGTGCGGTCGAGATCAATGACGAACCGGAGGGCAGCTACACCGCAACGATGCAGGCGCTGCACAACGAGCCGGAACTGCTCGGCATCTACTGCGTCGGCGCCGGGCGCTCAGGTGTGGCGAGAGCGCTGCTCGAGGCCAAGCCAAAGAAGAAGCCGGTCTTCATCTGCCACGACCTGACCAAGGAAACGCGCGGCTATCTCGTTGACGACCTCGCCGATGTCGTCATCGACCAGAATGCGCGGCTGATCGCGGAGCAATCTGTGATCCGCCTGCTCGGCTCGATCGCGTCCGCCGCGCCCTACCTGACGAAGAAGTTCATCGAGCCACGGCTGATCTTCAAGGAAAACGTACCGGTGCAGTGATTTCGCGCCGTGGCGGTTTTTCCGATTTGTATGACAAGTCGGGCAGATGCCGCAAATCTGCACAGCAGCCATGCAACTTTCATTGTTGCCGAATCATTGGGCAACCCGTACTCATCTGGGTGTCGGCCATCTACTCCTCCCAGATGCGATGCCGACGCTGAGCGCGGTGCACCTCCTCCCGCATCTCGCTCGAAATCGAGCCCGCTGCCACCTCCTCCCGGCAGCGGGCTTTTTTCATTCTCAAATGAATCTAAATTAGAGTTGACTGGCAAGTTCGGAGAATAGCCAAAAGCCACCCCGCCGGATGATGGGGACTCCTCAACTCCGAAAGCTGGAATTCAGCGCGCCCTGAAAGAGCTGATCAGGCCTTCAGCCATGCGCACGAACTGCGTGCTGGGGCCCTGGCAGCCCATGGTCTGCACGCTGACGCGCGCCCCTTCGAACAGCAGCGACAGCGTATCGGCCAGAAGCTCGGACTGACCGATGCCCGCATCCCGGCACAGCGCAACGAGGCGATCGCGCTGCGCGCTCTTGAGCTCCTTGATCACGCTCCTGGCGGGATGGTCCGGCTCGGTCAATTCGGCGGCGGCATTGGCCATGTCGCAGCCGCGACCGTCAGCCGCCAGGCAAGCAGCGGCCATGCGAATCCAGGCATGCAACTGGGCGAGCTTGTCGCCGGGATGCTCAGCCTCAAATTGGTCCCACATCGCGGCGCCTTTAGCCGCCGACGCGCGCAGGCACTGGACGATCAGTTCGTCCTTGGACTCAAAATGACGGTAGAGCGTCATCTTGTTGGTGCCGGCGGCTTCCGTGATGGCGTCGACACCGACGCCCTTGATGCCATGCTTGTGAAACATGTCCTGCGCCGTCTCCAGGATTCGGTCCCGGGGGCGCACGCGATCGGTAATGCCGTCTGCCATCGCAGTCTCCTTGTCTCCCTAAAAATTCGGTTCACCTCTTGACTAGGGTGTTACCGGTCTGTAACTATCCGAATGTTACTTACTGGTAACACCTATGTGGCCTTCCGTCAATAACAAGGCCGTGAACTGGTCCTGCCAGATCACACGGGGTGAAAATTGCAGGTCATGCGGCTCCGGCCGGTGAAGAGATGAAAACCGGTTCGCGATCGTCCGATGCGAATCGCTGGAATGGAGACGCTCCAATGTCGCAGCGCAAAGATTTGACCATCGATGAAGCCATCCTGGATCCGATGATCCGGCTGGTGATGAAAGCGGACCGCGTCAACCCGCGCGCCTTCGAAGCGATGCTGAGGACCGTGGCCGATGAGCAGGGCCTCAGCGGCGCGGCGCCGTCTTCGTATTTTTTGCAGGACCCGGGCTCAGTGCGCGGCAGGCGGCTGTCCCGGTCTGTCCGTTCTTTTAAAGAGGCCGGTTCTTCTAAAGAGGTTTGCGTGTCGTGGTAAATTTTTTCATTCATCGTCCGATCTTCGCCTCGGCGATCGCCATCATCATGGTGCTCGCCGGGACGATTTGTTATTTCCTTTTGCCGGTTTCGCAGTTTCCCGACATAACGCCGCCGCAGGTCGTGGTCAGCGCGCATTATCCGGGCGCCAGCGCGCAAGTGGTCGCCGATACGGTGACGACGCCGCTGGAGCAGCAGATCAACGGCGTCGAAGGCATGACCTACATGTCGTCGTCGAGCTCCAATGACGGCTCCTCGACCATCACCATCACCTTCGATGTCGGCTATTCCTTGAGCACCGCGGCCGTCGACGTCCAGAACCGCGTCTCGCAAGCGGCCTCCTCGCTGCCGGCGATCGTCAACCAGGGCGGCGTGACGATCAAGAAGCAGAACCCAAATTTCGTCCTCATCGTCAACCTGACCTCGCCCGACAGTTCGGTCGATCCGGTGGCGCTGAGTAACCTCGCCTATCTGCAGGTCGTCGATCCGCTGAAGCGGCTGCCTGGCGTCGGCGACGTCCAGATATTCGGCGAGCGCCGCTACTCGATGCGCGTCTGGCTCGACCCGGACAAGCTCGCCAATCTTGGCATCACCGCCGTCGACGTCCAGAATGCCATCTCGGAACAGAACGTCCAGGTGGCCGCCGGCAAGATCGGCCAGTCGCCGGCGCCCGCCGGCACCGCCTTCGAGATGCAGGTCAACGCCGTCGGCCGCCTGAGCGACCCCAAGGAGTTCGGCGACATCGTCGTGCGCGCCAACACCGGCACCGGCTCGCTGGTGCGGCTCCGCGACGTCGCCCGCATCGAACTCGGCGCGCTGCAATATTCGTCGTCGGCCTTCTTCGGCAAGGACCCGACGGTGGTGCTCGCCGTCTACCAGATGCCGGGTTCCAACGCGCTCGATCTGCAGCAGCACGTCAAGGACAAGATGCAGGAACTGTCGGCCCGTTTTCCCAAGGGCGTCAGCTACGCCATGCACTACGACACCACGCGCTTCGTGTCGGCATCGATGCATGACGTGCTGATCACGCTTGGCGAAGCGCTGGTGCTGGTCGTGGCCGTGGTGTTCATCTTCCTGCAGAGCTGGCGCACGACGATCATCCCGACCATCGCCATTCCGGTGTCGCTGGTGGCGACGATGGTGGTCATGGAAATGATGGGCTTCTCGCTCAACATGCTCTCCCTACTCGGCATGGTGCTGGCCATCGGCCTCGTCGTCGACGACGCCATCGTGGTGGTCGAGAATGTCGAGCGACAATTGGAGGCGGGCCTCAAACCGCTGGCGGCGACCAAGGCCGCGATGGCCGAGGTCACCGGACCGATCATCGCCACCACCGCGGTGCTGATGGCCGTCTTCGTGCCCGTCGCCTTCATTCCTGGCGTCTCCGGCAAGCTCTACAATCAGTTCGCGCTGACGGTGGCGATTTCGGTCGGCATATCCGCCTTCAACTCGCTGACGCTCAGCCCGGCGCTGAGTGCCGCCTTCCTGCGCCATCGCGGGGAGACGCAGTTCGCCCCGTTCCGCTGGTTCAACACGGGTTTCGATAGGCTGTCGCATGCCTATGCCCATGGCGTACGCATCCTCATCCGGCTGCGCTGGATCATGCTCGGTCTGTTCGCGGCCGGCCTGGTCGCCACCTACTTCGTCTGGCAGAAGCTGCCCTCGACCTTCCTTCCGGTCGAGGACCAGGGTTACTTCTTCGTCGTCATCCAGCTGCCTGACGGCGCCTCGCTGGAACGCACTGACGCGGTGGCCCAGAAGGCGCGCGACATCCTCCAAGCTACGCCCGGCGTCGAGATTGTCGGCTCGATCAGCGGCCTGAACTTCCTGACCAGTGCCGCGCAGTCGAACTCGGCTGTCGAGTTCGCCATCCTGAAGCCGTGGGAAGAGCGCGGCCCCGACCAGAGCGCGTCGAAGCTCGTCGCCGACGTGCGCGGCAAGCTGATGCAGATTCCGGAAGCCTTCGCGCTGTCCTTCGATCCGCCTTCGATCCCGGGTATCGGCACCACGGGCGGCTTCGAATTCGTCGTCGAGGATCTCACCGGCCGCGGCAGTTCAGCCCTCAACGACGCGACGCAAGCCGTGATCGCCGAGGCGCGCAAGCAGCCGGAAATCAACCCGCAGCAGCTGTTCTCGCCGTTCTCGACCTCGACGCCGCAGTTCAACTACGACCTCGACCGCAGCAAGGCCAAACTGCTCGGCCTCAACCTGCCCGACGTCTTCAACACGCTGCAGATCTATCTCGGCTCGCTCTACGTCAACGACTTCAACCTGTTCGGCCGCACCTTCCGGGTGACCATCCAGGCCGACAAGGATGCACGTGCCGACGCAGGCGACCTTTCGCGGCTCTATGTGCGCAACGCCTCCGGCGGCATGGTGCCGCTGAGCACACTGGGCAAACTGGTACCGTTCGTCGGCCCGGAAACCGTGCCGCACTACAACAACAACGCCTCGGCCACGATCAATGGCGGCGCAGCCCCCGGCTTCTCGTCGGGCCAGGCGGTTGCCGCGATGGAACGGGCCGCCGCCACCGCTTTGCCCAGGGATTTCGGTTTCGAATGGACAGGCATCACCTTCCAAGAGCTCAAGGCAGGATCGATCGCGTCGGTCGTCTTCGGCCTCGCCATCGTCTTCGTCTTCCTGATCCTGGCGATGCAGTATGAGAGCTGGGCGATGCCGTTCATGGTGCTGCTGGCGGTGCCACTGGCCCTGTTCGGCGCCTTCGCAGCCCTGTTCCTGCGCGGCATGCAGATCGACGTCTACTCGCAGATCGGCTTCGTCATGCTGATCGGCCTCGCCGCCAAGAACGCGATCCTGATCGTCGAGTTTGCAAGGCGGCGGCGCGAGGAAGGCTTGAGCATTGTCGACGCGGCGATGGAAGCCGCGCGGCTGAGGCTGCGGCCGATCCTGATGACGGCCTTCGCCTTCATCCTCGGCGTGCTGCCGCTGATGTTTGCGACGGGTGCGGGTGCGGCAAGCCGGCAGTCGATCGGCACCACCGTGTTTGGCGGCATGGTCGCGGCGACCATCCTGTCGCTGGTGTTCGTGCCGGTCTTCTACGCGGTCATCGAGCAGCTGCGCGAAGGCCGCGTGCGCAGCGAACCGAACGCCGCTCATGACCAGGACAATAATGAACCGACTGCCGAACCAGCGCCGATGCGCCTGGCCGAAGCAGCCGAATAGAATTGGAGACCAAAATGCGTAAATGGAAAATAGCTTTGGGAACGGCCGTCGCCCTGGGAGCGATCTCGGTGGCAAGCGTCCACTTCCTCGACATGGGCAATCTCAGCCTCAATGCCGGCACGGCGGTAGCGACGGCAGCACCTGCGGCATTCGTCATGCCGGTGCCGGTGACGAGCGTGGTCAAGAAGACGATCCCGATCTACCTTGACTACGCCGCCCGCATCGAGGCGATCCGCAGCGTCACCTTGCAGGCCCGCGTGCCCGGCTATCTGCAGGAGCAGACGGCTAAGGACGGCGCGGATGTGCGCCAGGGTGATCTGCTCTACAAGATCTCGCCTGACGACTTCAAGGCGGCTCTCGACCAGGCCAAGGCCGAAGTGCAGCGCGACCAGGCGAGCCTCGACTATGCGCGCTCCAATCTCGGCCGCGGCTCCGAACTGGCCAAGAGCGGCTATCTGGCCAAGGATGGGTTCGACCAGCGTACGAGCACCTTGCGCCAGGCCGAAGCGTCGCTTGCCGTCAACCAGGCGGCGGTGCGCACGGCCGAGCTCAATTTGAGCTACGCCGAAATCCACGCTCCGTTTGCCGGCCGCGTCGGCCGCAACCAGGCTTCGGTCGGCACGCTGGTCAGCGTCGCCGGCACGGTGCTGAACACGCTGGTGCAGCTCGACCCGATCTACGTCACCTTCAATCCGAGCGAGACGGACCTGGCCGAAATCGAACAGGCCCGGGCCGCCGGCCCGATCGAGGTCGAGGTGCTGCTGCCCGGCGAGACCGAAGCCAGCCAGAAGGGCGAACTCACCTTCATCGACAACACGGTCGACCACTCGACCGGCACGATTACGGCGCGCGCCACCATCGGCAATGCGAAGTTCTCGCTGCTGCCGGGCCAGTATGTCCGGGTGCGGCTGCACATCAAGCAGCTGCCCGACGCGCTGATGGTGCCGCAGGTGGCGCTGGGTTCGAGCCAGCTCGGCAAATATGTCTATGTCGTCGGCAAGGGCAACACGGTCGACCAGCGCATCGTCTCGCTTGGCGCGACCAGCGGCGACCTTGTGGCGGTCCTCAGCGGCGTTGCCGAAGGCGACCAGGTGATAACGGGCAATCTGCAGAAGATCGGACCAGGAATGCCGATCTCGCCGTTGCCCCAGGAGAAACCGGCCAGCTGATAACCCCCATCAGCCCCGGTCGTGCGGCGCCTTCGGCTTCCACGCCGAGGGCGCCGTTTTTTTATGGAGCGCCGCACGCCGTTTTTGGGTAACCGCAAGGCACAAGAATCCGGAATAGACATATTGTAGGATTGTCGACAATCTGCTTGTCTGTTTCCGGCTCTCACTGGAGTGACGGAATGGCCAAGCTGGACTTCAATCCGATCGCGGATACGACACGCCGAGCCGAGATCGTTGCGCTGTTGCGGCGGGCGATCCTGACCGGCCAGCTGGAACCCGGCCAAAAGCTGAACGAGCTGAGGATCGCTGAGCAGATGCGGGTCAGCCGCGCGCCTTTGCGCGAAGCGATGCGCGAGCTGGTGCAGGAAGGCATCCTGACCAGCATTCCCTATGCCGGCACCTTCGTCATCGATGTCACCGCCAAGGACATTGACGACGCCTACTCGCTGAACAAGGTGCTCGATGAATTCGCCATCGAGCGGACATGGAAGCTGCGCGACCAGCGCTTCTTCGATGAACTCGACCGCCGGCACGAAGCGGTGAAACAGGCAACGCGCGCGCGCGACACCACCCGCCAGATCGAGACCGCACTGCAATTGCACGGGCTGATCTATGAATGGGCCGACAATTCGGTGCTGCTGGAGACATGGCAGCGGCTGACCAGCCGGCTGCAAATGTACTTTGCCCTGCACCAGCGGGCCCGCAACGAGCCGGTGCCGGCCGAATATCTCCACGAGACCTATGTGCGGCTCTTGAAGGGCGCCGACATGCGCGCTGCCCAGCGCCATGCGCGCGAGCATATCGACCTCGATTTCGAAGAGCTGCTTGCCTATGCGCGTGGCCTCGAGCAGCGGAACATCGAAGGGCTGACCCTCCTCAACGCCTAGAGACAACGGACAGACAAGTGCAGATCAAAACCATCAAGGCCTATCGCGTCGTGCAGCCCTTCGTGGACGGGCCCTACCGCATGTCCAAGGGGCGGGTTGCAGACTGCTTCGATGCGGTGATCGTCGCAATCACTTCCGACAGCGGCGTAACCGGCTGGGGCGAGATGGCGCCGCTCGGCAATTTCTATTCGGCCGCGTTTCCGGCGGGAACGCGCGCGGGCGTGGTCGAGATCGCGCCGCACCTGATCGGCCAGGACCCGCGTGGCCTCGCCGGCATCGGCCGGCTGATGGATACGGTGTTCAAGGGCCATCCCTACATCAAGTCGGCGCTCGACATGGCCTGCTGGGATCTGGCCGCCCGCGCCGCCGACGTGCCGCTGGTGACCATGCTTGGCGGCCGCGAGAGCGAAATGGCGGAGACCTACCGCGTCGTCACCCACGGCACGCTCGACCAGATGGCGGCACTGGCCAAAAGGATCATCGCGGAAGGCTGCCGCCGGCTGCAGGTCAAGGTCGGCGGCAATGTGCATGAAGACATCGAGCGGGTGAGCGCAGTCGCTTCGGCCGTGCCGAAAGGCACGGTGATTTTCTGCGACGCCAATGCCGGCTGGACACCCTACCAGGCGCGGCAGTTCGCCGATGCCACACGCGGCATCGACTACACGTTCGAGCAGCCCTGCACGACGATCGAGGAGAACATGTCGGTGCGCCGCATGCTCGACAAGCCGATGGTGCTGGACGAGAGCGTCATCTCGCTCGAGGCGATGCTGGAAATCCATCGCCTGGGCGCCGCCGACGGGCTGACGCTGAAGATCTCGCGGCTTGGCGGCGTAACCAGGACAAGGCAAATCCGCGACGTCGCCGTCGATCTCGGTTTCATGATCACCGTCGAGGATACGGGCGGCGCCGAGATCGACACGGCGGCGATGGCGCATCTGTCGCTGTCGACGCCGGAAGAACGCCGGCTGCACGCCATCGCCTTCCATGAGTGGGTGACGGTGCGCACGGCCTCCAACGCCCCACCGGTCACCGGCAGCCACATGGGCATTCCCGACGGGCCCGGCCTCGGCATCGATGTCGTGCCCGACCTGCTCGGCAAGCCTTTCCTAGAGATCGGCTGAGATCAAGCGCAGCATGAAGCTGTCACCCCACGAATCCTCCGTGGGAGATTTGGTCCTGCAGCCATTCTCCGATTTGCGGGTTGAAATATTTTTCAAATGGAAATAGGAATGTTCAAAATGATGATTTGACGCTGCGGCGCGTCATGACTGGAGGAAGCGATATGGCCCATCCGCAATTTGCAGCGGAACTTCTGCAGCGCGCTGAAGCCCAAGGGCCCATCACCATCGGACTCGCCGGCGCCGGGCAGATGGGCACCGACATCGTCGTCCAGGTGGCGCTGATGCCGGGCATGCGGATCGGTGCCATTTCCGAGGTGCGGCCGCAAGCGGCGATCGGTGCCGCACTGCTCGCCGGCCATGACCGCTCCGACATCGTCCAGGCTGCGAACGCCTCTGCCATCGACCGCGCCATCGAGGCCGGCAAGATCGCTGTCACCGAAGATCTGCATGCGCTGGCCGCGGCCGGCCGCGTTGATGTCATCATCGACGCGACAGGCAATCCCAACATCGGCACGCTGTTTGCGCTCGAAGTGATGAAGAACGGCAAGCACATCGTCATGCTCAATGTCGAGGCGGACATTACGATCGGCCGCTTCCTCAAGGAGGAAGCGCGCAAGGCCGGCGTGGTCTACACCGGTGCGGCCGGCGACGAACCCGCCTGCACGCTGGAGATCATCGGCTTCGCCAAGAGCCTCGGCTTCAACATCATCGCCGCCGGCAAGGGCAAAAACAACCCGCTCAAGATCGACGCCATGCCCGCCGACTACGAGAAGGAAGCGGCCGAGCGCAACATGAATGCGCGCATGCTGGTCGAGTTCGTCGACGGTTCCAAGACGGCGATCGAGATGGTGGCTATCGCCAACGCCACGGGGCTGGTGCCCGACGTGCCGGGCATGCACGGCCCGACGGCGACGCTGGAGGAACTGGCCAGCGTGCTTTGCCCGCGCGAGGATGGCGGCGTGCTGCACCGCAAGGGCGTGGTGGACTATTCCATCGGCAAGGGCGTGGCGCCCGGCGTGTTCTGCATCATCGAAACGAGGCATCCGCGCGTGCTGGAGCGCATGGTCGACCTCAAGGTCGGCAAGGGCCCCTATTTCACGATCTACCGTCCCTATCACCTGACAAGCCTTGAAGTGCCACTGTCGGCGGCGCGCGCCGTTGTCTACAAACGCGCCGATATGGAGCCCCTCGACCATCCGGTCGCCGAAGCGGTGGCGGTGGCCAAGAGCGATCTCGGCGCGGGCCAATCGCTCGGCATGATCGGCGAGAACGACTATCGCGGCTTCGCCATGACCTGGGAGGACGCCCGCGCCAAGGGCGCGCTGCCGCTCGGGATTGCCGAACGCGCCAAGGTGGTCAAGCCGGTCAAGACCGGCGACTTCCTTACCTATGAAAATTGTGTACCCGACGATTCGATGGTGATAACGCAGATCCGCCGCCGTCTAGACCAGTCGGATGGACAGTTTGTGACCAACGCCGCCTGAACCTTCGGGATCTCCCTGTGATGGACGATGTCGTTATCGGGATCGATGCCTCGACGACGGCGGTGAAGGCGATCGCCTTCACCGGCGACGGCGCGGAGCTGTTCCAGGCGCGCGAGGCCTATCCGCTGGCCAATCCTAAGCCCGGCCATTTCGAGCAGGATGCCGAACATTGGTGGGCAGCCCTTATCAGTGCGCTGAAGCAGGTTGCCGACAAGGTCGGCGCCGCGCGCGTGGCGGCAATTGCCATAGCCCATCAGCGCGAGACCTTCACCCTGATCGATCAGGCCGGCACGCCGCTCATCCCGGCGATCCTGTGGCTTGACGAGCGCGCCCGGCCTCAAGTCGCCAGGCTGTCGGCCGAGCTTGGCCGCGAGACGATCCGCGACTGGAGCGGCAAGCCGCCGGATCCGACGCCGGCGCTCTATGCCATCGCCTGGCTGGCCGAACATCAGCCGCAGGTGCTGGCCAACGCCGCCGCCCTGGTCGATGTTCATGGCTTCTTCGTTCACCGGCTGACCGCACGGCTGGTTACCAGCACGGCAAGTGCCGACCCGCTCGGCTTGCTCGATGTCGCGACAGGCGAATGGCACCCTGAGCTTGTCGCGGCTGCAGGGCTGCAGCCACGGCAGTTGCCGGCGCTGATCGGCCCAGGCGAAATCTGCGGCGGCCTTGCCGAAAGCATTGCCCAGCTGACTGGCCTCAAAGCGGGCACGCCAATTGTCGCCGGCGCCGGCGATGGCCAGGCCATGGGTCTCGGCATGGGCGTCTATGGTGCCGGCAGGAGCTATCTCTCGCTCGGCTCCGGCGTCGTCAGCGGCTGCTATTCCGGCACGGTCACCACATCGGACGCGTTTCGCACGCTGGTCTCGCCGACCGGCTCCGGCTTCATGCTGGAAACCGTGCTGCGCTCGGGCATGCAACTGGTCGACTGGATCGTGCGCACCACCGGCGCGTCTTCCGCGGCAGAACTGGAGAAGGGTGCGGTCGATGTTGCGGCCGGCGGCGACGGTCTTTTGGTCATGCCCTATTGGGCCGGCGTCATGAGCCCCTATTGGGATGGCGCGGCGCGCGGCGCCGTTGTTGGCCTGTCGCTCGACCATGAGCCCAGGCATCTCTTCCGCGCCACGCTGGAAGGCATCGCTTTGGAGCAGGCCATCGCCAGCGAGGCGATGGAGGCCGAAAGCGGCGGCAAGCCGGGAGAGATGATTGCCGCCGGCGGCGGCACCAATTCGGCGCTGCTGATGAAGATCATGGCCAGCGTGCTGGAGCGGCCGCTGTTCGTGTCGCCGGTCAACGAGGCGGCGGCCCTTGGCGCGGCCATGCTGGCGGCTTCGGCGATCGGCTGGTTCGCCTCGGCGGAAGACGCCGCCAAGGCAATGGCGGCGGCGCCGGCCAGGCGTGTCGATCCGGATATGACGCTGGTGCCGGCTTACCGGGCGCGCAAGGCGATCTACCGCGACCTCTATCACGCGACACGCGACATCCACGCGCGGCTCGGTGCGATCTGAGTTCAAGCGCAGTTTGCCTGCGTGAGGCTCCCATGCCCAACCTGCCCAGCTTGCCGATTTTGCGTCCTGCCCGGCCAATGCTAGACTCATCGGGCTCATGAAAGCAGTATTTCACCTTGCCGCCCTGCCCTGGATTGTCGCGCTTGCGGCAGCTCCAATGACGGCGCGTGCGCAGGACGAGCCGACCTTCGAGGTCACGCTCGACATGGACAATGACGGCAGGATGGATCGGGCCGCGATCGCGGCGGATCCCGACAGCGGGCTGGCGGATCTCTCGATCTATCTGGCTGCCGGCGAAGGAAAGCTCGATCCTTCGCGCAAGCCTGACTTTGTCAAAAAGGCGCTGACGCAGGACCGTATTCTCGGGCTCGAAAGCAAGGGCAAGGGATCGCTTGCCGTCACCTCGTGCTTCGGCTGCGGCGCCAACAAATCATGGGATGCGACGCTGACCATCGTCTGGCGCGGCGGTAAATTCCTTGTCGCCGGCTACAGTCGCGACTGGGACTGGAATGTGCAGAAAGCCGACGGCTCGGTCGAGACGACGCTGGGCGGCTGCGACATCAATTTTCTCACCGGCAGAGGCATTGCCTCAAAGGACCTGGACGACGGCAAACCGGTCGCGGGAAAATTCGTGCCGGTCGCGCTGGCCGACTGGTCGGACGACAGTCGTCCGGAGCCCTGCGAATTCTGACAAGCCCCCGCGTGCTTCAGCGGTTGAGCAATCCCTTGGCCGCGTCCTCATCGGTGATCAGCACCGAAATCCTAGTATTGGCGAGCGCGGCGCGCATGACGGCGACCTTCTCCTGACCGCCTGACACCAGGATGATGCTCGGAATATCGGACAGATCCTGCAGCGGATAGGCGCAGACGCGACGGTTGACCTCATGGTCGACAGGGTGGCCCTCGGCGTCGATGAAATGGCACAAGAGGTCGCCGACCGCGCCGGCCGCCTGCAATTCCTCGAGTTCGCTCGGTTTGATGAAGCCGTAATTGGCGATCGGGCTGTCCTTGGAAAACGAGCCGACGCTGAGCACGGCGATGTTGGCGCGGCGCGCGCGGAAGACGACATCCTGAACGCTGCGCTGGCTCATGAAGGCATCGCGCTGTTCCGGCTTGTCGGCATAGACCGGCACCGGCAGCAAGAAACATTCAGCGCCGATCTTTTCGGCGAACTCCCAGGCGCTTTCGGTCGGGTTGAGCGGCTGCGCGTGGGTAAGGCCGCCGAGCATCGAGACAACCGTCGTCCTGGCGATCGGCCGCCTCGGCAGTTCGTTGATGGCGAATTTCAGGGTGCGACCCCAGCCCAGCGCAATGACGTCGCCGGCATTCACATTGTCGGCGAGATAGGCGGCAGCCGCGTGGCCGATCATCAGCGGCGCGTTGCTGCGATCAGCGGCCGACGGCACCACGACCGCCTGGCTGAGCCCGAAACGCTGCTTCAGGCTCTCCTCGAGCTGCACGCATTCGACGACACTGTCGCGAATGCGGAACTGCACGATGCCCTCCTCTCGCGCAGCGGAGAGAATGCGGTGCACCTTGATGCGGCCGACGCCGAGGATCTCGGAAATGCGCTCTTGCGTCAGACCTTCGACATAGTAATGCCAGGCAGCGCGGGCCTTCAGCTCGGCATCGGGGAAGCGCGAGGCCTTCTCATTTTCGACGGTCGCCATCTTTTGCCTCCCGCGGCCAGATTTCGGAAATCTTTTCCGCAAAGCGCCGCCCCTGGCTTCCCTAGGACAAACCGCCCGGTGGCGCAAACCTTCGCCGAATGGCGCAACGGCTCTTGACAATTTTCTAATGAACAGTTTAGCTGAACAAAATTGTATATCAAAGATAAATTGTTCACAGGGAGGTGCCTGGTGAACAAGAGTGGACGGCAGGCCATCGCCGTTTCGCTGACGGAGGAGACGAAGTGGCCGTGAGTAATGATGCAAGCGAGTCGAAGGCTGGCGAGTTGAAAGCCGCGCCCGGCGCTCAAGGTGTGACGGCCGCGAAGCTTTCGGCACTGTTTGCCGGAACCATGGGACCGCTGATCGGACTGCTGCTGCTCTGCCTGGCGCTGACGCTGACCACCGACACGTTCCTCACCGTGCGCAACATCCTCAACGTGCTCGACCAGATCACCGTGCTCGGCATCATGGCAATCGGCATGACGCTGGTGATCCTGATCGGCGGCATCGATCTCTCGGTCGGCTCGGTGCTGGCGCTGGCCGCCATGGTGATGGGCTTTGTCTCCCATCCCGACTATCTCAATCTCGGCCTTGCGGCCGGCGTCGTTGCAGCACTGGTCGTCGCCGGCCTTTGCGGACTGGTGTCCGGCCTGCTGGTGACCGTTACCCGGCTGCCGCCGTTCATCGCGACGCTGGCGATGATGTCGGTGGCGCGCGGCCTTGCCAACATGATCACCGACGGCTCGCAGATCGTCGGCTTTCCCGACTGGTTCACCAGCCTGTCAATCATCCGCCATTTCGGCTTCCTGTCGGTCACAGTCGGGGTGATGATGGTGCTGGCGATCGTCTTCGCCATCTTCCTCAACTACCGCGCCACCGGCCGCAGCCTTTACGCCATCGGCGGCAGCGCCGAGGTGGCGCGGCTCTCCGGCATTCCGGTGAAGTCGCTGACCAACTGGGTCTATGCCATCTGCGGCGTGCTTGCGGGTCTTGCAGGCATTGTGCTCGCCGCGCGGCTGGATTCGGTGCAGCCGAGTTCCGGCCTGGGCTATGAACTCGACACCATCGCGGCGGTGGTGATCGGCGGCGCCAGCCTCTCGGGCGGCGTCGGTTCGATCGGCGGCACAGCGGTCGGCGTGCTCATCATCGGCGTGCTGCGCAACGGCCTCAATCTGCTCGGCGTCTCGCCCTTCATCCAGCAGGTGGTGATCGGCGTGGTGATCGCGCTGGCCGTCGCCAGCGACACCTGGCGGCGCAGGGCGCGATAGAGAGCGGGGCACAATTGAGAATTCGCCCGGAACGTCCGGGCGATAGACGGATCGGTCGATCCGAAACTGGGATGTTCCAAGGGGCGCGATGCGCTGGCGGGACAGTTTGACTATCAACGGAGGAAACACATGCTGACCAAACGTTCATTGCTGCTTGCCGCGGCCGCCATCATTCCGCTGCTCGGGCTGACCGACATGGCCTCGGCCAAGGAGGCCAAGAAGCTTGGCCTCGCCGTGGCCAATTTGCAGGCCGACTTCTTCAACCAGATCAAGCAGTCGGTCGAAGCCTACGGCAAGGAAAAGGGCATCGAGATCGTCACCGTCGACGCCAAGGGCGATTCGGCAACGCAGGTCAGCCAGGTACAGGATTTGATCACGCAGAACATCGACGCGCTGATCTACATTCCGGCCGGCGCCACAGCCGCCACCGTGCCGACCAAGACCGCCAAGGCTGCCGGCATCCCGGTCGTCAATGTCGACCGCAACGCCGACGGCGCGCCCGGCGACACCTTCATCGCCACCAACAGCGTCGCCTCGGCGCAGGCGGTGTGCGACTACATCGCCAAGCAGGCCGGCGGCAAAGGCGAACTGATCATCATCCACGGCCAGAAGGGCACCACGCCGGAAGTGGATCGCTCGAAGGGCTGCGGCGAAGCGCTCAAGGCCTATCCCGATATCAAGGTGGTCGGCGAATTGTGGAGCGAAGGCTGGCACCAGGACGAAGGCTTCAAGCTGACGCAGGACCTGCTGCAGTCGCATCCCGACGTCTCCATTGTCATCGGCCAGGCCGATGCGCTGGCGCTGGGTGCGGCGCAGGCAGTCAAGGTCGCCAATCCCGGCCACAAGGTCTGGGTCGCCGGCTTCGATGGCGACGTGGCCGCGCTCAAGGCGCTGAAGGACGGTGTGTTCGACGTCACCGCGACGCAGCAGACGCAAGGCATGGGCCGTCTCGCCGTCGATGCGGCGATCAAGCTGGTGGCCGGCGAAAGCGTTCCGGCCGAGCAGCTGCAGGATGCGACGCTGACCACCAAGGACAATGTCGAGCAGTTCATCGCCAAGCATCCGTAACGAACGGCACCGCTTAAGAGAGCACCACGATGTCTCCTGATCCTCGCCACAGCGAAAGCCCGCACAACGGGCTCTTCGTCAACGGCCTTTGCAAGAGCTACGGACCGGTCCAGGTCCTGGCCGATGCAAGCTTTGAGGTGCGGCCGGGCGAGGTCGTGGCGCTGCTCGGCGAAAACGGCGCCGGCAAGTCGACGGTGTCCAACATCATCGCCGGCTCGACCCGGCCCGACGCGGGCACCATCACCTGGCGGGGGAAGCCCTATTCCCCCGCCTCGCCCGCCGCCGCCATCGATGCCGGCGTCGGCATGATCCACCAGGAACTGAAGTTGCTGCCGGACCTGTCGGTGGCAGAGAATGTCTATGTCGGGCGCCTGCCGATGCGCGGCGGCCGCATCGACCGCGCAGCGATGAACGCCAAGGCCTCGGCGCAGTTGAAGCGGCTTGGCCTCGACGTCTCGCCCGAGCGCAAGGTGGGCACGCTGCGCATCGCCGCCCAGCAGCAGGTCGAGATCGCCAAGGCGCTGACGCTGAATGCCGAATTGCTGATCTTCGACGAACCGACCGCAGCGCTTGGCGGCGAGGAAACGGAGCTTTTGTTCCAGCAGATCCGCAAGCTCAAGGCGGAAGGCATGTCCTTCATCTATATCAGCCATCGTCTCGACGAGATCGCGCAGATTGCCGACCGCGTGGTGGTGATGCGCGACGGACGCATCGTCGCCCGCCACGAGCGCGCCGATATTCCCGTGCGCACAGTGGTGGAGCAGATGGTCGGCCGCTCGGTCGAGCGGATGTTCCCGCATCTGTCGCCGCCGCGCGAGGAGACGCTGCTCGAGGTCGACAACCTGTCTTCGCCGGAGAAAAGTTTCAACAACGTTTCCTTCTCGGTCAAAGCAGGCGAGATCCTAGGCATTGCCGGGTTGATCGGCGCCGGCCGCACCGAACTGGTGCGGGCGATCGCCGGCGCCGATCCGATCTCGTCGGGCTCGGTGCGCGTTGCCGGCAAACCGGTGCATCTCAGCGGGCCGGCGGCAGCCATCAAGGCCGGCGTCGTGCTGGTGCCGGAAGACCGCAAGGCGCAAGGCGTCGTGCTCGACCAGACCATCGGCGAGAATTTGGCGTTCGGCAATTTCGACCATGTCGCGCCGAAGGGCTGGGTGTTTCCGAAGGCGGTGCAGAAATTCGCCGAAGCCTGCATCGCAAGGCTCGGGGTCAAGGGCAAACCTGGCCAGGCGGTCAGCAAGCTTTCCGGCGGCAACCAGCAGAAGGTGATCATTGCCAAATGGGTGTCGCGGCCGCCGAAGGTGTTCATCCTCGATGAACCGACGCGCGGCATCGATGTCGGCGCGCGTGCGGCTATTTACGACGTGATCGCCGACCTCGCCCGCTCCGGCATGGCGGTGGTGGTGGTCAGCTCCGACCTCGAGGAGGTGCTGGGGCTGTCGCACCGCGTGCTGGTGCTGAGCCGCGGCCGCCAGCGCGGCATTCTCGGCCGCAGCGAGGCCAGCAATGTCGCGGTGATGGAACTCGCCACGAGCTGAGGACAGGAGTCGGAACAAAGCGCAGCAGGTGGTATCCTCCCAAGGACCGGACCGCGCGGGGCGCCAGCAAAGACTGGCGCCCCTTCATTTCAGGAGGGGGAACAACATGAAACTATTCGATCTTAGCGGCGACGTAGCGCTGGTAACAGGCGCCGGCAGCGGCATTGGCCAGGCCATTGCCATCGGGCTCGCCGAAGCCGGCGCCGACATAGCCTGTTTCGGCCATGCCTCGAAAGGCGGGCTGGATGAGACCGCGCACAGGATCGCCGTGCTTGGCCGCAAGGCGGTGGTGCTGACCGGGACGGTGACGTCGGAGGCCGACCTGGCGACCGCAGTCGAGCGCACGGAAAAGGAGCTCGGCGCGCTGACCATCGCCGTCAACAATGCCGGCATTGCAGGAGCCGAGGCCGCCGAGACGCTGTCGCTGGAGAAGTGGCAGAAAATCTACGACGTGAATGTCAGCGGCGTGTTCCTGTCCTGCCAGGCCGAAGCGCGCGCCATGCTGACGCGGCGCAAGGGCTCGATCATCAACATAGCCTCCATGTCGGGTTCGATCGTCAATCGCGGCCTGACCCAGGCGCATTACAATTCGTCGAAGGCGGCCGTCATCCACATGTCGAAAAGCCTCGCCATGGAATGGGCCGATCGCGGCCTGCGCGTCAATGTGGTGAGCCCAGGCTACACGCTGACGCCGATGAACAAGCGGCCTGAGGTCGCCGAACAGATCAAGATCTTCGAACGCGACACGCCCATGGGGCGCATGGCGACGCCGGAAGAAATGGTCGGCCCGACCGTGTTCCTGGCCAGCCGCGCCGCGAGTTACGTCACCGGCATCGACCTGATCGTCGATGGCGGTTTTGTCTGCTGGTAAGGAGAAAAGATGCAGAAGCGTTTTGAAGGCAAGACTGCGGTCATCACCGGCGCGAGCGGTGGCATCGGCGCGGCGATGGCGAAGCGCTTCGCCGAGGAAGGTGCCGCGGTCGTGGTCAGCGCCATCGATGCCCGCGTCGAGGACGTCGCCGCCGGCCTGAAAGCAGCGGGCGCCAAGGTCGCGTCGATGCGCATGGACGTGACCAAGAAGGATGAGGTCACCGCGCTTTACGACCTCGCCGAGAAGGAATTCGGCCGCGTCGACATTTCGGTGCAGAATGCCGGCGTCATCACCATCGCCCGGATCGAGGCAATGACCGAAGCCGAGTGGGACAAGGTGTTGGCAGTGAACACCAAGGGCGTGTTCCTGTGCTGCCAGGAAGCGATCGCGCGCATCCGCAAGCATGGCGACGGCGGCCGGCTGATCAACACGGCATCGGGCCAGGCGCGGCAGGGTTTCATCTACACGCCACATTATGCGGCGTCGAAGTTCGGCGTCGTCGGCATCACCCAGAGCCTGGCCAAGGAAGTGGCCAAGGAAAAGATCACCGTCAACGCGATCTGCCCCGGCATTATCGACACCGACATGTGGGCTTACAACGACGCCGCCTGGGGCAAGCTGATGGGCGACTACAAGCCCGGCGAGCTGATGGCCGAATGGGTGAAGAACATCCCGATGGGCCGCGCCGGCAGCGGCGAGGACGTGTCCGGCCTGGTCAGCTTTCTCGCCAGCGACGACGCCACCTACATCACCGGCCAAACCATCAATGTCGATGGCGGCCTGATCATGTCGTGAAGTCCGCTCCGGCGGTTGGCAATCGACCAGTCTGAAATTCGGCGCAGCACAGGGCATCAGCCGTTGCGCCGCATGAAGGTTGGTATATATAATTTCATCTCATGAAACGGCCTTGGCGAGCTCGCCGGCCGAGACCATGGGACCTTGATGGCTCGCACGTCTGAGAGCGCCGCTGGAGCGGCGATCGATCCGTTGACGATTGCTCGCGCAGCAATCCATCCGATGCCATGACGCGGGCCCGCCCGGCATCACTGCGCAAGTTGCGGCCGCGGCACTGGCTTGGTGCGAACGAGCTTGCGTAACGACCCGCCTTTCCAACACAATCAAGAAAAGACGCAAGAAGGGAACGATCAAGAAATTTCCACATGGTTTGACAGGAGAACAAGCATGTCATTTCGCAGTGTGATTTCGAACCTATCAATGGGAGCCTTGGCGCTTGCCACCGCAAGTGCGCTTACATCACCGGTCCACGCAGCAGCACCCGAATCCAACGACCCGATCAAGATCGCGCTGTTCGACTGGACCAGCGTCAATCTCAACGCCAAGATCCTTGGCGGCATCCTCGAAAAGCTCGGCTACACCGTCGAATATCCGACCGCCGACTACCTCTCCAGCCTGACCACCGGTCTCACCAATGGCGACCTCGATGTCGGCCTGGAGTTCTGGGACACGACGGCCGGCGAGGCGATGAAGGCTTCAGACGCCACCGGCCAGACCGAGCGGCTGGGCAAGCTCGGGCCGAAGGCCAAGGAGGAGTGGTGGTTTCCCGAATACATGAAGGAGAAATGCCCCGGCCTGCCCAATTGGGAGGCGCTGAAGGACCCGAAATGCGCCGAGGCTTTCTCGACGGCGGAGACGGCGCCGAAGGGCCGCTATCTCGGCGGCCCGGTGACCTGGGAAGGCTTTGACGACGAGCGCGTCGAGGCGCTGAAACTGCCCTTCACCGTCATCCATGCCGGCACCGACGCGGCGATGTTCGCCGAGCTGGACTCGGCCTATCAGCGCAAGGCGCCGATCATGCTGTGGATCTATTCTCCGCATTGGGCGCCGGCCAAGTACAAGGGCGAGTGGGTCGAATTCCCCGAGTATACGCCCGAGTGCTACACCGACCCGAAATGGGGCACCAACCCGGACGCCAAATATGATTGCGGCAAGCCGCATGGCGAAATCTGGAAATACTCATGGTCCGGCATGAAGGACAAATGGCCGATCGCCTACAAGGTGGCCAAGGCCTACACGATCGACACCGATGAGCTCAACAAGATGAGCGGCGAGATCGACCTCGGCGGCAAGACGCCGGAAGACGTCGCGGCCGCCTGGATCGCCGCCCACGAAGCCGACTGGAAAGCCTGGGCGCAGTGATGGCTCCGACTGAAGGCCGGACCCGGCCGTAACGGCCGGGTCCATATTCATCTTCCAGAAGGGCCATTGGATGACGGAAGCGACTGAACCGCAGGCGGCTGGCACGCCCAAGGATGTGCGGCCGATAAAGCTTGCCTGCCGCAACGTCTGGAAACTGTTCGGATCGAACGCGGCCAGCTTCATCCGCGAGCGTGACGGCAAGGCCAGCATGGCCGATGTCGCTGCCGCAGGACTGGTGGGTGCGGTGCGCGCCGTCGATCTCGAAATACGCCAGGGCGAGATCTTCATCATCATGGGGCTATCCGGCTCCGGCAAGTCGACGCTGGTGCGCTGCATGTCGCGGCTGGTCGAGCCGACCCACGGCAAGGTCGAATTCGAAGGCAACGACCTGCTCAAGATTTCCGATGCGGCGCTGATCGAACTGCGGCGTCATCGCATGGGTATGGTGTTCCAGAATTTTGCGCTGCTGCCGCATCTTAACGTGCTCGACAACATTGCCTTTCCCCTGAGCATCCAGGGCCAGGACCGACCGACGCGCGAAACGAGAGCGCGGGAGGTGATCGATCTCGTGGGCTTACGCGGCCGCGAGCATTTCTATCCGCGCGAACTCTCCGGCGGCCAGCAGCAGCGCGTCGGCATTGCCCGCAGCCTCGCGACCAAGCCGGAGATCTGGTTCCTCGACGAGCCGTTCTCGGCGCTCGACCCGCTGATCCGCCGCGAGATGCAGGACGAACTGATGCGGCTGCAGACCATGCTGCACAAGACCATCGTCTTCATCACCCATGATTTCGACGAGGCGATAAGGCTTGCCGACCGCATCGCCATCATGAAGGATGGAGAGGTCATCCAGACCGGCACGCCGGAACAGCTGGTTGTCAACCCGGCGACCGACTATGTCGCCGAATTCACCCGCGATGTCGACCGCGCCAAGGTGATTTCGGCGCGCAGCCTGATGCGTGCCTGCGATGGCGCCGAGCACGGCGGCACGGTTTTGCCCGACGCCAAGATCGCCAGCTTCTCGGCCAGCATTGTCGCGTCGGGTAAGCCCTTCGCCGTGGTCAACGGCAGCGGCAGGCCGATCGGCGAGGTGACGCCGCAATCGGTGATCGAGTTGCTGGCCGGTATCGAGCATACGAGAGCCGGCGCATGACGGTGACGGCAAGCGCCAGCCAAACGAGGCCACCGGTTCAGCGCTGGCTGCTGGTCTGGGCGCTGGCGCTGGCCGCCGTGCTGGTGGTGTTTCTGCTGCAGGACAGACTGCCCTGGGCCGTCAACTATCCGGCCGAGGCGGTTATCCCGGTCGCCGACTGGGTCAGTGCGCTGATGCGCTGGATCAAGTCGAACTTGTCCTGGCTGACCCGCTCGATCACCGCGGTGCTCGGCGTTCCCCTCGATTTCGCGCTCGACCTGCTGGCCAAGAATTTCAAGATTGGTCACGGCGCCGATGCCTATTTCCTGCCGCGCCTGTCCTGGATCGGCGTCTGCGTAGCCGCCTTCATCGCCGGGCACGCCGTGGGCGGTAGAAAACTCGGCCTACTGGTCGGCGGCTGCTTCCTCTACACCGCGCTGTTCGGCCAATGGACCAGCGCCATGCTGACACTGGCACTGATTTCCATCGCCGTGCCCTTCTGCATCGTCACCGGCCTGTTCGCCGGCATCTGGGCGTGGCGCAAGCCATGGGCCGAGCGGCTGATCATCTCCCCAGCGCTTGATCTGATGCAGACCATCCCGACCTTCGCCTATCTCATCCCGATGCTGCTTCTGTTCGGCAACAGCCCGGTCTCGGCGATGATCGCCACCGCCATCTTCGCCACGCCGCCGATGGTGCGGGCAACGATGCTGGGTCTGTCGCGGGTGCCCTCCGAGATCGACGATTTCTCAGAGATGGCCGGCTGCACGGCGCGGCAGAAATTGTGGCGCGTGCTGCTGCCGTCGGCGCGGCCGACACTGATGATCGGCGTCAACCAGGTGATCATGCTGGCGCTGAACATGGTGATCATCGCCTCGATGATCGGCGCCGGCGGCCTCGGCTATGATGTGCTGCTGGCGCTGCGTGCGCTGAAGGTCGGCGAAGCGATGGAAGCCGGGCTCGCCATTGTGGCGCTCGCAATCGCGCTCGACCGGCTGAGCCAGGCGATCGCGCATAAGCAGGCAAAAGGCCACGTTCAACGGCAGGCGAACCAGAGCGTTTGGCGGCGCTATCCCAATCTGTCGCTGGCCATCGCCATCCTGGTCGTGACGACGCTGCTCGGCCTGTTCGTACCGGCCTTCGCGGCGGTGCCGAAGGCGATCACCTTCACCACTGCGCCACTGTGGAAGGCGGCGGTGAGCTGGGTGACGATCAACTTCTTCGACGTGATCGAAGCGTTTCGCGTGGCGCTCATCCTCAATGTACTGAACCCGCTGCGCGCCTTCTGCGAAGGCTTTCCGTGGCTCGGCGCGGTGGCCCTGCTCGGCCTCGCCGGCTACCAGCTCGGTGGCCTGCGTCTCGCCGCCCTCGTCGCCGCGCTGACCGCCTTCTGCGCCGTCACCGGCCTGTGGGAAAAGACCATGGCGACGGTTTATCTCTGCGGCATCTCGGCCTTCATCGCTTGCCTGATCGGCATCCCGATTGGCCTGATGGCCGCGCGCAGCGACCGCTTCGAAAAGATCGTCACGCCCATCATCGACACGCTGCAGGTGCTGCCGTCCTTCTGCTTCATCATTCCTGTGGTGATGCTGTTCCGGGTCGGCGACGTCACCGCCATGATCGCCACGGTCGCCTTCGCCGTGGTGCCGGCGATCCGCTACACCAATCACGGCATCCGGCAAGTGCCGCCGGCGCTGATCGAGGCGGCGAAGGTTTCCGGCTGCACGCCGCGCCAGACCTTCTTTCGGGTACAATTGCCACTGGCGCTTCCCGAAATCATGCTGGGAGTCAACCAGACGATCCTGATGGCGCTGGCGATGATCATCATCTGCGCCATGGTCGGCACACGCGACCTCGGCCAGGAAGTCTTCATCGCGCTGTCCAAGGCCGATTCCGGACGCGGCATTGTCGCGGGTCTCGCCATCGCTTTCATCGGCATCGTCGCAGACCGGCTGTTCAATGCCTGGACGGCGAAGGCGCGGGCAAGACTAGGGTAATTGTTGAATGTCCAATCCCGGCGAACCGCCTTTTGCCGTACTCGTCTTCGACATGGCCAAGACCGGCGAGCCGGACGGGGAGCACGTAGTTTCGGGGTTTGAGACGCTGGAGGCGGCGACGTCCTACGCCATTGCGCGGGTTCGCGCCTCGGTGGAGGAGTTGCGCAAGCCCGGCATCGCCACTGCTGAGCTTCGCCAGCTCTGGCACCTCTATGGCGAAGACTGTTCGGTGATGAACGTCGATGTGCGCGGCAGCGATCTTCTCGATGATTTCATTGCGACGCCGGCGACGCCAGCCGAGTGCAACTGGCAGGCGCTGGCGCCCAGGCTGCGCCGCTTCCGCGCCTCGCTACTGATCTCCAACGGCAACAACGAATCCGTCTGGGCCGGCGGCTTCTTTCGCTCGACGTACAGGCTGTCGCGTGACGGCCTGCTCGAGCGCTTTGGCGACGACGCCATTGCCGCCTTCAAAGCCAAGGAGATCGAGCCGGCGGAGCCGACGAAGCTCATGGTCGCCAATTACTTCGAGCTGCCCGACCCGCCCTATCCGCCGCCGGGCGCGGCACTCCGATCCTGGAAGGTCGAGGTCGGTTTCGTCTGCCACGACGTGAAGTTCGGTGGCGACGCCGCCGGAATCTTCGCCTGGCCGCAAGAGCCCACCGACTGGGCGCTCAGAACCATGCAGTTCCTGCTGATGGCCGACATGATGGCCATGCGCGGCGATGGCCCCGACTGGGCCAACGACTGCGAGATACTAGCCGCCAAGGTGACCGAGACGGAGGCGCCTCCCGACTATCCGCTGGATTGAAGTGATGATCATCACCTGCCCCGTGGCCGGCACACGCGATCTCGGCCAGAAAGTGTTCATCGCACTGTCCAAAGTCGCGGCATTGTCGCGGGCTGGCAACAACCTGCCATCGACATCATCGCGGTCGGTCTTCGACCCCTGAGCCGCGAAAGCTCAAGCACGGCTCGGATAGACGGTTTCGCCTCTTCTGGAGTTCGCCTCTTCTGGAAATGGCAGGCCGCGCTCCAGCTCTTGACTTTGACGCATTTTCGCGCGGAAAGCTGCTTCATCCTCGACCAGCCTGAGCTTGCTGCCGAATGCCCGATCAGCGCGAACCGCCTTTTACTGTCGTCGTCTTCGACATGGCCAAGACCGGCGAGCATGTGGTTTCGGGGTTTGAGACGTTGGATGCGGCTACGTCCTACGCGATTGCTCGGGTTCGCGCCTCGGTGGAAGAGCTGCGCAAGCCTGGCATCGCAGCAGCCGAGCTCCGGCGGCACTGGCATATCCATGGTGAGATTGCACGGTGCTGAACGCCAATGTGCGCGGCAGCGATCTGCTTGACGATTTCATCGCGACGCCGGGGACACCGGCCGAATGCGACTGGCGGGCGCTGGCGCCACGACTGCGCCGTTTCTACGCCGCTGTGAACGTCTTCAACAACGATGGCAAATCTATCCGGGTCAGCGGCTTTTTCCGCGCGACCTACCGGTTATGGCACGCTGGCCTGCTCGCACGATTTGGCGACGACGCCATCGCCTCCTTCAAAGCCAAAGGCATCACGCCGGCAGTGCCGACGAGAGTCTCGGTCGACCATCACTTCGAGCAGCCCGATCCGCCGCGCCCGCCGCTCAGCGATATCAGGCCGTTGCTGTCGTGGAAGGTCGAGATCGATTTCGGATGCACCGATGTGAGGTTCGGCGCCAAAACCGACGGCGTCTTCGCCTGGCCCGAGGAGCCGACCGGCCGGGCACTCAAAGACATGACACATCTGCTGATGGCTGACAGACTGTCCATGTACGGCACCGGCCCGGAGGGCGCCTATTATAGCGAATTGGTGTGGGTCAAGGTGACGGAGACCGATGCGGCTCCCGACTACCCTCTGAATTGAAACTGGGCCGGTGCCGGCGCATTGTTTTGCATCACGCCGACCTATTCCGCCGCCACGCCCTTCACCTGGAGATAGCTTTCCATCGAGTCGTCCAGCGCCTGCAGCCAGGGCGTATGGTGCGATGGCGCCATGGTGCCGGTCATCAGCGAGCGGTAGGCGTGGTCGCGGAAGCTCATAATGTCTTCCGCCTTGTGGTGCTCCCACTCCATGAAGGTCTGGTTGACCGCCTCGACGTCGAAGCCGGGATAGTTGGTCTGGTCCATCAATTCCTTGGTGTAGTCGCCCTGGAACCAGATCATCTGCTCGGCGTCTTCCAGCGTCTCTTCGCGTGCCCGCCACTTGGCGCCGTGCTCGGCCATCGCCTGTACCGACGGCAGCTTGATGCGGCCCATGATGACGTCACGGGCGAACCAGGCCTGGGCGTCGAACATGTTGAAAGTGTAGAACTGGTCCTGCATGCCGATATAGGACAGTTTCGGGTTCTTCTCCCACACGACGCCCTCATAGAGCCCGTCCGGCCACATGCGGTTGGCGGTCTTCAGCTTCAGCTCTTCCGTGAGGAACGGGAAGGAATGCAGATAGCCGGTGCACAGGATGATGGCGTCGACGTCCTTGGTGGTGCCATCCTTGAAGTGCGCCGTCTTGCCGACGACCTTCTGCAGCAGCGGCACTTCCTTCCAGTTCTCCGGCCATTTGAACCCCATCGGCTTGGAGCGGTAGCTGGAGGTGATAGATCTGGCGCCGTATTTGTAGCATTGCGAGCCGATGTCCTCGGCAGAATAGGAGCGGCCGATGATCAGTATGTCCTTGCCCTTGAACTCCATGGCGTCGCGAAAATCATGGCTGTGCAGGATGCGGCCGTTGAATGTCGAAAAGCCTTCGAAATAGGGAACGTTGGGAACGGAAAAATGCCCTGAGGCGACGACGACATTGTCGAACTCCTCGGAGTAGGTGACGTCGTTGGTGCGGTCATGCGCGGTGACGGTGAATTTCCTCGTCTCGTCGGAGAAAGTCACCATGCGCACCGGGCTGTTGAAGCGTACCCATTCGCGCAGGCCTGATTTCTCGACGCGACCCTTGATGTAATCCCACAGCACCGCGCGCGGCGGGTAGGATCCGATCGGGCGGCCGAAATGCTCCTCGAACGTGTAGTCGGCGAATTCCAGGCACTCCTTCGGTCCGTTCGACCAGAGGTAGCGGTACATCGAGCCGTGGACGGGATCGCCGTGCTCGTCGAGGCCGGTGCGCCAGGTGTAGTTCCACAGGCCGCCCCAGTCGGACTGCTTTTCGAAGCAGACGATTTCGGGTATCTCGGCGCCCTTGTCGGCAGCCGACTTGAAGGCCCTGAGCTGGGCCAGACCGGATGGCCCCGCTCCAATGACGGCAACGCGCGTTTTCATGGCAGGCCTCCCGGTGTCATTCGATTTTTGGAATTGCTCTTACGAAACTAATTTCACTCACAGGACAGTAATTGCCTCTTGGATGCTGTCAACAGGCCTTGTGGAGAAACCGCGTTTCGCCCCAGAGGATTTCCGGAAACGGATGACGGCGCAAATCCGGTGCGGACACCATTCGACTTAACGGGCTTGCTGCGCGGTTGCGTTTCTGTATCGGCACCGAATATGTTCACCTGGAGTGAAATAATCATGGGGATTCGGGGGCGAGATGGCGAAGACAAGTTCCGACTCCAAGACTGCTTCGACAAGGGCAAAGCCACCGGCGAAGGCATCCGTGGACGGGAAGACCATCCGCGCGCCGCTGACGCAGAACCCGCATGCCATTCGCGACACCCGCGAAAAAGTGCTGGAGGTGGCGATCGGGCGCGAGGTGCGCGCCTTCCGCAAGAAGCTCGGCATCACCGTCGCCGATCTCGCCGTCGCCACCGATATTTCGCTGGGCATGCTGTCGAAGATCGAGAACGGCATCACCTCGCCGTCGCTGACCACACTGCAGGCGCTGTCGAGGGCGCTCGGCGTTCCCGTCACCGCCTTCTTCCGCCGATTCGAGGAAGAGCGCAGCGCCGTCTTCGTCAAGGCCGGCGAAGGGCTAGATGTCGAACGCCGCGGCACCCGCGCCGGCCATCAATACAATCTGCTCGGCCATATCGGCTCCAACACCAGCGGCGTCGTCGTCGAACCCTATCTGATCACACTGACCGAGGATTCGGATGTGTTCCCGACCTTCCAGCATGAGGGCATGGAATTCCTCTACATGCTGGAGGGCGAGGTGGTGTACCGGCACGGCAGCAACCTCTATCCGATGAAGCCGGGCGACAGCCTGTTCTTCGACGCCGATGCGCCGCATGGGCCGGAAAAACTGACAAAACTGCCGATGCGGTATTTGTCGATCATTTGCTATCCGCAGAATAGCGCTGGGTAATCGGACCGCCGCAGCCCCCTCACCCGGATTGCCAAGGCCGAATTGCAAGAGCAATTCGGGGCAATCCGACCTCTCCCCGAGGGGAGAGGAGTCTGGCGTCAGCGCTGGCGATCTCTTCTCCGCTCGGGGAGAAGGTGGCCGCGCAGCGGCCGGATGAGGGGCCTTTAGTCCGGCCCGAACCCCGGTGACGTAGCACTGCCATCATCCAGCTTCGACAGCCATTCGAGCAGCGTCGGCCGATACCGCGTCAGGCCCTTGTAGGTGGCCAACTCTTCGGGCAAATCACGGATCACACGATGCAGTCGCCTTGCCCATTTCGGCTGTGTCACCAGTTCGTCCATCTTGATGAGATAGCAGCGGATCGGGAAGACGATGCCGTTCGAGCGCGGCAGGCGCCAGAAGCTTTGCAGTTCGACGCGCAGATGCACCTTGTCGCCGACATTTTCGGGCGTCACCGTCGCGCGGTCCGGGCCCCATTTGTGGTAATTCTCCGGGCTGGTGTCGAGGCGCGGGTTGATGGTCATCGTCCAGTTGAGACGCCGCGCCGGCTTGCCCTGCTGGATGTTGGTGAGGAACTTCAGCGCCCTGACGAAAATCCCCTTCTCATGCGCCAGCGGCACCGGCGCGTGCCATTCGAAGAAATTCATGCCGATGTCGAAATCGAGCGACCAGTCGGCCTGGGTGGTGACCATGCCGGCGTCCATCCACAGATTGCCGTCGCGCTGATCGAGGATGCAGAAATCGCCTTGGCTCTGGCGGGTGATGTACTCCATCGGCCCGTAAGGCAGTGTCGAGGTGTCGCCGAAGGTGAAGGTGTCGTCGATGCCGAGCGGTCGGTTGATCCAGCGCCAGCGGTCGCCGTCGCGGGTCAGGGTGAAATGCTCGGGATAGCCAAGTGCCTGTTGCTCCATCAAAAGTTCGAGCAGGTCCCAGCCGGCCAGCGTCATATGCGGCAGCGACTGGCAGCGCAGCGGATCCTCGGCCAGCACCAAAGCGCGGTCCTGCATCTCGGCGACATAGTGCTCGTCGACGTCTATCAGGTTTTCCAGCACGCTGCCCTTGGGACCGACGACATGCGGCTCGATGTTGACCGCGTACATGTAGCTGTCTTCGTGGAACGGAAACGGAAACCGCCTGATGTGCTCCGGGCTGTTGTTGAAGGTGAAATCGTCGCGAAACGTTTCCTTGCGAAAGGTGATGCCCAAGCTCGCCTCCTATCTTTCCAGGACCAGCGACTTGCCTTCGAAGCGCGACACGCACGGCATGATCTTGCAGCCGGAACGGTGGTCTTCCTCACTCAGCCAGTGGTCGTTGTGGATGAACTTGCCGTCATGCGAGATGACGTTGGTCTCGCACTGGCCGCAGACACCGCCGCGGCAGAGATAGGGCGGATCGACGCCGGCGGCCTCGATCGCTTCGAGCAGGCTCTGCTGCTCGCCGACGCGGATGGTCTTGCCGCTGACGGCAAGTGTGACGTCGAACGGCAGGCCGGGCTGGGGTGCCGCGAAATGCTCGTAGTGCACGGTCTCCGCCGGCCAGCCGAGAGCCGCAGCGCGCTCGCGCACCCAGTTGATCATGCCGGTCGGGCCGCAGACATAGAGATGGGTGCCGAGCGGCTGCGAGGACAAGAGACGGTCGAGTTCGATGCGCTCGTCGCGGTCGTCCTGATAGAGCCGGACGCGACGGCCATAGCGCTCCTGCAGCACATCGGCATAGGTGCCGAGCGAGGCGGTGCGGCAGGTGTAGTGCAGCTCGAAATTGCCGCCGGACCCGGCGAGCTGCGCGGTCTGCGCCATGAACGGCGTGATACCGATGCCGCCGGCAAGCATCAGATGCTTCTTGGCCCTGAGGTCGAGCGAGAACAGATTGACGGGGTAGCTGACCACCATCTCCAGGCCGGGGTTGACGCTCCGGTGCATGAACAACGAGCCGCCGCGGCCGACATCGTCGCGGCGCACCGAGATGGTGTATTCGCGGGTGTCGAGCGGCGATCCCATCAGCGAATAGGGATTGAGCCTTGTGCGGTCGCCATCGCGCATCTCGACCACGACATGGGCGCCGCCGGAAAAGGTCGGCAAAAGCTCACCGTCACGGCGGCGGAAATGGAAGCGCGTCACCAGTTCGTTGACCGGGACGACGTCGCTGACGACGACATCGAGCTTGGTGGTGCCGGTGCTCATGGGAAGACCTCCTCGATGGGAGGAATCTCCGAGCGATCCTCGGCATTTATGCAGACGCCCTGGAATGCTGCCAGCCGTCGCGAATAATGATCGCGCACCAGAAGCAGCAGGCCGCAATGCGCGCAGGTGGCCGGCTGCGTCGTCACATTTTCGGTGATGCCTTTGCAATGCACGCACTGCATGCGCCGCGCCAATGAGCCGCGATGCTCGGTCTGCATGGAGGTATG
Organism: Mesorhizobium sp. M0029; assembly: GCF_040323735.1. Classification (NCBI taxonomy): domain Bacteria; kingdom Pseudomonadati; phylum Pseudomonadota; class Alphaproteobacteria; order Hyphomicrobiales; family Phyllobacteriaceae; genus Mesorhizobium; species Mesorhizobium sp. M0029. Next base: position 11,331 of record NZ_JAMYVF010000009.1, on the reverse strand, counting down.
ATCGATGCCGGCTTCGAGCGCCACCTGCATTGCCTGGCCGATCAGCCCTTCGGTGCCGGCGAGATAGAGGCGCAGGCCCATATGCGCGTTGGCAAGCGTCTGCTTCAGCCGGGGCAGCAGGCTGGCGAAGGTTGGCGCGACATGAAACTGCGCGGACTTCAGTGCCTCAAGAGCGGCAACGTGCTTGCCGTCGGCCCCGGGAATGAAGTCGATTTCGGCGCCGTCGAAGAAGCCGGGGGGCGACGTCCTTGCCATATCGACGATCGCCAGCGCGCCTTCCGCATCCGCCACGAAAAGATGATGCTTGCCGGGCTGCGGGGACAGGGTTCCGTAAATGGGCCGGCTGATGATCGTTTTGGCTGCCATTCTCTACTTCGTACCTCGAAACCCTCGCTGTCGATTGTGCCTCAGCCTTTCGCCGTGCGCTTGGTTTTTTTGGGATCGTCGAAGGGCAGAGGCTGCGCCGTCGCCCTGATCGAACCGCTCTTGTTGCGGATCTCGAGCCTGGTGTCCTTGACCGCGCAGTCGACGTCGAGGCGGGCGATTCCCATCGATTTCTCGACCAGCGGCGAATACATGGCGCAGGTGACCACGCCGACCTTTTTGCCGTCGCGATAGACCGGCGCGCCCTCATCCGCGGGTTGCTTGCCGTCGAGCAGCACGCCGTAGATCTTGAAGCGCTCCTTGCCCTTGAGGCGGTAATGCTCTTCGGCGCCACGAAAGCCGGTCTTGCCGGGGCTGACGGTGAAGTCGAGGCCGAGCTCCCACAGCGTGTCGCCGGGGCCTTCGTTCTCGAACGGATATTTCTGCGAGTTGTCATAGGGATAAAACAGCAAATAACTTTCGACGCGCAGCATATCGAGCGTGGTGAAGCGGCACGGAATGATGCCGGCGCTCTTGCCCTCGTCGAGGATCCTGTCCCAGATCGTGCCGGCGTCCTGGCCGCGGCAGAATATCTCGTAGCCGCGCTCGCCGGTATAGCCGGTGCGCGAGATCATGACGGGAAAGCCGAACAGCTGCGTCTGCATATGATGGAAATAGTTGAGGTCGCGAATGCCCGGCACATGCTTTGAGAGATAGTCGACCGCGGTCGGCCCCTGCAGCGACAGATCGTGCAGATTGTCGTCGAAGCGCAGCGATACGTCGCGGCCGACGGAAGCGCGCTGCAATTCCTCATGGCCGGTGCCGGAGCCGTGCACCACCATCCAGGCGTTCGGCCCGGTGCGGTAGAGGATGCAGTCGTCGGTGAATTTGCCGGCCTCGTTCAGCATGCAGGCATAGGCCGACTTGCCGGGATAGATCTTCTCCACGTCGCGCGTCGTTGCCAGGTCGATGAGGTGTGAGGCGTGCGGCCCGGTGATGTGAACCTTCTTCAGGCCCGACACATCCATCAGCCCGGCCCTGGTGCGGATGGCGGTGTATTCCTCGTCGGCGTCCTTGTCGTAGGTCCAGGCGGTGCCCATGCCGCTCCAGTCTTCGAGCTTCGAGCCTAACGCGCGATGGCGATCCGCCAGGGTCGAAAATCTCCAGGATGCCGTCATCCGCAAATCCTCCGTTCGAAAATTCTATTGTGTTCCCGGCTCCCTGCGCGGAGGCGGGAGCATTTGGTCGAATATTGATCGCAAACGTCCTGATGCCGCAATACCCGGAAGCAAATAATTTCATTGTCAGGCAAAATTCGCGGCTGGGGACAAACGGTTAACCCAACGTAAAATCGGCTTGACAATTGCTGGATTCGGCCCGAATTTATGAAAAAAATTTCACTCTGTTGAAAGAGGGCAGCGGGCGGCCAATTCGGGGTCGGGCGCTGGAAAAGGGGAAACCGATGTCAGACCTGCAGCAGCGCATCGAAGCGCTGTACCGTTCCGACCTGCGCGGGTCCGCGCTCCTGATCATCTGCCTTTGGGCGACGATCCTCTTCGTGCTCGTCATGACATGGCCCTACATCCCGGACACCGGGATCAAGATCGTCGTCGCCATCGCTGCCGCCGCCGTGCTGATCTTCAATACGGCCGCCATCCTGGCGATGGTCAATCACTACAAGGAAGACAAGGACTTCATCTACGGTCTCGACATCAAGAACGCCGACGCGGCCCGCAACCGCAAGTCCTGAAAACAGAACGTCCTGAGGGGTAGAAGTCATGTCGCGCTACACGCCGCCGGAACAAGGCAAGGCCGGGCAGATTTTCGATATCGTGGTCGTCGTGGTCGCCATTTTCGTGGCGCTGTGGCTGCCATTGAAACTCGGCCTGGCGGGTGCGGCGAAATCCATCGACGCGCTCGATGCCAAAACGTGGGAAGCGTTGGGACAGAACCCGACCATGGCCTCGATCTGGGAAAAGCTCGGCTATACGCCGGAGACCGCGCACGACATCATCCAGAACCGCTTCCACTACATCATCGACTGGCCGACGCTGATCATCATGGCGGCGGTGCTGATCGGCTATTTCGTCTTCCTGTTCCGCGCCTCCGACCGCGAATATCGCGACGTCATCAACGAAAAGTTCGACGACAAGTAACGCCAGAGATTTTGGGGAAGCACGCTCATGTGGGTCGCACTCTCTTACGCATCGTGGGGCATCTCGGTCGTGCTTGCGCTGTGGATGCTCTACGACTGGTTCAAGATCGACACGACCTATTCCGAGGAGGTGCTGACTTCCTCGCGCGAAGGCGAGCTTGAAGCCGCTTCCGAAAAACACCGGATCTGAGTGGGGATTGAACAATGACGATCACGCTTGAACCGGCAATACACGGCGACAGGGTTTCACTGCTACGCGTGCTCGGCCCGGCCCATGTCTGGGCGCTTGGCGTCGGCATCGTGCTGGTCGGCGAATTCACCGGCTGGAATTTCTCGGCCGACAAGGGCGGCGCACTGGCGGCGCTGATCGTCTGCTGGGTGGTCGGGCTCTTGTACACTTCGGTCGCCATGATCGACTCCGAGGTGACATCGACGGTTGCCGCCGCCGGCGGCCAATACGCGCAGGCTAAGCACATTGTCGGGCCCCTGATGGCCTTCAACGTCGCGCTGTTCCTGGTCTTTGCCTACACCATGCTGGAGGTTTCGGACGCCATCCTGCTCGGCGACACCATCGTCGCCAAGGCCGGCGTCGAAGGGCTCACCCACAACTCCTTCATTGCCGCCACCATCGTCGTGCTGGCATGGCTGAACTATCGCGGCGTGCTGATGACGCTCAACGTCAACTTCGTCATCACGGCGATAGCCTATGTCTCGATCGTTATCCTGTTCTTCTCGGTCAGCCCGTGGACGCAGGGTGCTGTGCTGAAGCTCAACGAGCTGGTCACCCCCGGCAATGCGCTGCCCTATGGCTGGATCGGCGTCATCGCTGCCTTCCAGTTCGGCATCTGGTACTATCTCGGCATCGAAGGCACCACGCAGGCCGCCGAGGAAGTGCGCTCGCCGGCGCGTTCGCTGCCTTACGGCACCATGGCCGGCATGATCACGCTTTTGATCGCCGCCGCCATGACCTGGTATGTCTGCGCCTCGCTGATGCCCTGGGAGTACCTCGGTATCACCTATTATCCCTTGTGGGACGCCGGCAAGCTGACCGGCAGCCCGCTGCTGGAAAACCTGTTGTTCGTCGCCACGCTGCTCGCGGCACTGGCGTCGGCCAATGGCTGTATCAACGATGCGGCCCGCGCGTGGTTCTCGCTTGGACGCGACCGCTATCTGCCGACATGGTTCTCGGCCGTGCACCCGAAATACCGCACGCCCTATCGCTCGATCCTGTTCCTGCTGCCGATCGCGCTCGCCTTCGCCTTCATTGCCGACCTCAACCAGGCGATCACCTTCTCGATCCTGTCGGGCGTGCTGCAATACACCTTCATGAGCATCAACATCATGATGTTCCGCAAAAAGTGGCCGCTGGGCACGATCCGCCGCGGCTATACGCACCCGTTCCACCCGATCCCGGCCATCGTGTTGTTTTGCCTCTGCGTGGTGACCTTCTTTGCGATCTTCCTCGGCTACGGCACGCAGCTGATCGCCATGGTCGCCTTCTACTTCCTGATCTCGCTGTGGTTCCACTTCTACCGGTACCGCTATGTGCGTCGCGGCGACCAGTTCACCATGCCGTGGCCGAAGCCGCAGGGCTATTGACAGGAGAGGGCCTGCCGGTCTGGGCGGCATGGCGTGACGAGGTGTCTGACGTGACGACAGCATTGCTGGCCGGGGCGGTCGCCGTGGCTCTCGTCCTGCACCTCGCCTGGTATGCGCGCGCCAGCCGCAAAAAGGCCAAGGCTGATCTTGCAGCCGAGGCAGCCAGCATCCGGACCGTCATCACAGATGCCGTTGATGTCTCCGATGGCACAGCCGGCGTTGTCACCTGGGCGGGTTCGTGGAACGGACAGCGCGTGCAGCTGCGCACCATCGTCGACACGCTGGCGACGCGAAAGCTGCCGGCGCGATGGTTGAGTGTCACCATCACAGAGCCGGTTGCGGTGCCGGCGACCTTCGACATGATGATGCGGCCGGGCTCGCCGACGACCTTCTCCAATTTCGATCACCTCCAGCACACGCTGCCGAAGGCGCCGGGATTTCCGGCTGAAGCCGTGCTGCGAACCGACCTCAGGGCGGCGCGCTTTCCACAGAACCTGATCGCCAGTCATCTCGACATCTTTGCCGAAGGCCGCGCCAAGGAACTTCTGATCACACCGAATGGCGTGCGCATCGTCTGGCTGCTGGCCGAGGCCGAGCGGGCGCGCTACGGCGTGTTCCGGCAGGCCGCATTCGGCGGCGCCAGGCTGGATCCAACGCTGGTCGAGAGACTGCTGACCTCAGCATCGGCGCTGCGCGATGCCATCAACCGACAGGAAAGGCAGGTGGCATGAACGCCCCCCTACCCCCACCGGCAAACCCCTATCTCGTGCTCGGCGCCGCAATCGTCTTGCCGGCCAGCGGCCACGTCATTCTGGGCGTGCCTGTGCGTGGCCTGCAATTCCTGTTCTTCATAGTGATCCTCGCCTGGGTGACGGCCAAGATCGCGCCCGCCGACGCCAGCTTCATCGGCCGCCATGCCGGCGGCTTCCTGATCTATGCGCTGTCGATCCTCGATGCCTACAGAATAGCCCGCATCCGCACCGCCACATGGATTCACAGCACCCGCGACGGCGGCGATAGTGCACAAGGCCGCATTGAGCCGCATACGTAACTACAGGAATATTTTTTTCATATGATTGAATTCGCACGACGCATTCGATACATCATCGTCTAGTGGTAACGCCGGGAGGCTGACATGTGTGGAATCGTCGGACTTTTTCTGAAAGACAAGTCGCTTGAGCCGCAGCTCGGCTCGATGCTGTCGCAGATGCTGATATCGCTCAGCGATCGCGGCCCCGACAGCGCCGGCATCGCCATCTATGGCGCGCCTTCCAGGAATGAAGCCAAGATCACCATCCAGTCGGCGAAGCCCGAGCGCGATTTCCGCGGCCTCGACGCCGAACTCGCCAAGGCCATTGGCGCGCCGGTGAGCATAGCGGTGAAGTCGACGCATGCGGTGCTCAGGACCGCGCCCGACAAGGTCGATGCCGCGCGCGAAGCGCTGCAGTCAATCTGCCCCGACGTGCGCATCATGGGCGCCGGCGAAGCGGTGGAAATCTACAAGGAAGTCGGTCTGCCGGAAGCGGTCGTCCACCGCTTCGACGTCCGCTCGATGACCGGCACGCATGGCATCGGCCATACCCGCATGGCGACGGAATCGGCCGTCACAACGATGGGCGCGCATCCGTTCTCGACCGGCGCCGACCAGTGCCTGGTGCACAATGGCTCACTGTCCAACCACAATAATATGCGGCGTGAGCTGGTGCGGGAGGGCATGAAATTCGAGACCGAGAACGACACCGAGGTCGCCGCCGCCTATCTCTCGTCGCAGATGGCGCATGGCAAGAACCTCGGCGAGGCGCTGGAAGGCACGCTGTCCGACCTCGACGGCTTCTTCACCTTCGTCGTCGGCACCAAGAACGGTTTCGGCGTGGTGCGCGATCCGATCGCCTGCAAGCCCGCCGTCATGGCCGAGACCGATCAGTATGGCGCCTTCGGCTCGGAATATCGGGCGCTGACCAAACTGCCCGGCATAGACAATGCGAGGGTCTGGGAACCGGAACCCGCAACCGTCTATTTCTGGGAGCATTGAGCCCATGCCGGCAACCAAACTTTCGAAGGCGGCGCAAGACCAGGCGTCCCGGGTCTTCGATCTCGACGTGTCGTCGCTGCGTGAACTGAACCAGGCGCTGCACAATCTGACGCCCGGCTCCAACGAAACGGCGTGGGAAGTGCTGCACCCGAAGGGCAGCCATTCGGTTGCCGTCGGCGTCGACCAGCCTGTCAGCATCGATGTGCGCGGCAGCGTCGGCTACTACTGCGCCGGGATGAATGACGGCGCTGCCATCACCGTGCACGGCTCGGCCGGGCCTGGCGTCGGCGAAAACATGATGTCGGGCTCGATCGTCATCAAGGGCGACGCCAGCCAGTATGCCGGCGCCACCGGCAAGGGCGGGCTGCTCGTCATCGAGGGCAACGCCTCGTCGCGCTGCGGCATCTCGATGAAGGGCATCGACATCGTCGTGCACGGCAATATCGGCCACATGTCGGCCTTCATGGCGCAGTCCGGCAATCTGGTGGTGCTGGGCGATGCCGGCGACGCACTTGGCGATTCCATCTACGAAGCGCGGCTGTTCGTGCGCGGCAAGGTCGAAAGCCTGGGCGCCGACTGCATCGCCAAGGAGATGCGGCCCGAGCATATCGAACTGCTGCAGGGACTGCTCGACCGCGCCGGCGTCACCGGCGTCAAGCCGTCGGAATTCAAGCGCTACGGCTCGGCGCGCACGCTCTACAATTTCAATATCGACAACGCCGACGCGTATTGAGGCAGCATGACCTACAAGAACCCGCCGACGACGCCGCGCAAATCCGCGACCTTCGACGACTACACGCTTTCCGAAATCCGCCGCGCCGCGGCGACCGGCATCTATGACATCAGGGGCGCCGGGGCCAAGCGCAAGCTGCCGCATTTCGATGACCTGCTGTTCCTCGGCGCGTCGATTTCGCGCTACCCGCTGGAAGGCTATCGCGAACGTTGCGACACCAGCGTCGTGCTCGGCTCGCGTTACGCCAGGAAGCCGATCGAGCTGAAGATCCCGATCACCATTGCAGGCATGAGCTTCGGTTCGCTGTCCGGCCCGGCCAAGGAAGCGCTCGGCCGTGGCGCGACCCTGTCCGGGACGTCGACCACCACGGGCGACGGCGGCATGACCGAGGAAGAGCGCGGCCATTCCAAGCAACTGGTCTATCAATATCTGCCGTCGCGCTACGGCATGAACCCCAGGGATTTGCGCCGCGCCGACGCCATCGAAGTGGTCGTCGGCCAAGGCGCCAAGCCCGGCGGTGGCGGCATGCTGCTGGGACAAAAGATTTCCGACCGCGTCGCTGAGATGCGTACGCTGCCGAAGGGCATCGACCAGCGCTCGGCCTCGCGCCATCCCGACTGGACCGGGCCGGACGATCTCGAGATCAAGATCCTCGAACTGCGCGAGATCACCGACTGGGAAAAGCCGATCTACGTCAAGGTCGGCGGCGCCCGCCCCTATTATGACACAGCACTTGCGGTGAAGGCCGGCGCCGATGTCGTCGTGGTCGACGGCATGCAGGGCGGCACGGCGGCCACCCAGGAAGTATTCATCGAAAATGTCGGCCAGCCGACGCTTGCCTGCATCAGGCCGGCGGTGCAGGCGCTGCAGGATCTCGGCATGCACCGTAAGGTGCAGCTGATCGTCTCCGGAGGCATTCGCAACGGCGCCGACGTCGCCAAGGCGCTGGCGCTCGGCGTGGACGCGGTGTCGATCGGCACGGCAGCGCTGGTCGCACTCGGCGACAATGATCCGCGCTGGGAAGCGGAGTACAATGCACTCGGCACCACCGCCGGCGCCTATGACGACTGGCACGAGGGCCGCGACCCCGCGGGCATCACCACGCAGGACCCCGAACTGATGAAGCGGGTTGATCCGGTCGCCGCGGGACGGCGGCTGGCGAACTACCTCAAGGTGATGACGCTGGAGGCGCAGACCATTGCGCGTGCCTGCGGCAAGAACAGCCTGCACAATCTCGAGCCCGAGGATCTCGTAGCCCTCACCATCGAAGCCGCCGCCATGGCAGGCGTGCCGCTGGCCGGCACCAACTGGATACCGGGGAAAAACGGCTTCTAACAAAATCACATCAAAATAAGCGAGGAGCTATAATGGGGAACGATCTCGCCGCATTCGCCAAAGAGAACGGCGTCAAATATTTCATGATTTCCTACACCGACCTGTTCGGCGGCCAGCGCGCCAAGCTGGTGCCGGCGCAGGCGATCGGCGACATGCAGAAGGACGGCGCCGGCTTCGCCGGTTTCGCCACTTGGCTCGACCTGACGCCGGCGCATCCTGATATGCTGGCGGTGCCGGATCCGGATTCGGTGATCCAGCTGCCGTGGAAGCGCGATGTCGCGTGGGTCGCCGCCAACTGCATCATGGACGACAAGGAAGTCGAGCAGGCGCCACGCAACACGCTGCGCCGGCTGATTGCGGAAGCCGCCACTGACGGTATGCATGTCAAGACCGGCGTCGAGGCTGAGTTCTTCCTGATCTCGCCGGACGGCAGCGTCATCTCCGACAAATACGACACGGCTTCAAAACCCTGCTACGACCAGCAAGCAGTGATGCGCCGCTACGATGTCATCGCCGAGATCTGCGACCACATGCTGGCGCTGGGCTGGAGCCCCTACCAGAATGACCATGAAGACGCCAACGGCCAGTTCGAGATGAACTGGGCCTTCGACGATGTGCTCGCCACCGCCGACAAGCACTCGTTCTTCAAGTTTATGGTCAAGTCGGTGGCGGAAAAGCACGGCCTGCGCGCGACCTTCATGCCTAAGCCCTTCCAGGGCCTGACCGGCAATGGCTGCCACGCCCATATTTCGGTGTGGGACAAGGCCGGCAAGGTCAACGTCTTTGCCGACAATGCGATGGAGCTCGGCCTGTCGGCCAAGGGCAAGAATTTCCTCGGCGGCATCATGAAACATGCCTCGGCGCTGGCCGCGATCACCAACCCGACGGTGAACTCCTACAAACGCATCAACGCGCCGCGCACCATTTCGGGCGCCACCTGGGCGCCGAACACGGTGACCTGGACCGGAAACAACCGCACCCACATGGTGCGCGTGCCCGGCCCCGGCCGCTTCGAGCTGCGGCTGCCGGACGGCGCCGCAAACCCTTATCTGCTGCAGGCCGTCATCATTGCCGCCGGTCTCGACGGTATCCGCTCCAAGGCCGATCCCGGCAAGCGCTACGACATCGACATGTACCAGAACGGCCACACGGTGAAAGGCGCGCCGAAGCTGCCGCTCAATCTGCTCGACGCGCTTCGCGAATACGACAAGGACAAATCGCTCAAGGCGGCGCTGGGTGAGGAATTCTCGTCGGCTTATCTAAAGCTGAAGCACCAGGAATGGAATTCCTATGCTTCGCACTTCACGCAATGGGAGCGCGACCACACGCTGGACATATAATCGTCCTAGCGGTGCGAGCGACCTCGGAATGACCTGATGAAATATTCGCTCTTCTCGCTCGCCCGTGCTGCCCTTTCCGGCCACAAGAACTGGCAGCGCACCTGGCGCGATGCGGCGCCCAAGGACCACTACGATGTGGTGATCATCGGCGGCGGCGGCCATGGGCTCGCCACCGCCTGGTTCCTCGCCAGCGAGTTCGGCATCAGAAACGTCGCCGTGCTGGAAAAGGGCTGGATCGGCTCCGGCAATGCCGGCCGCAACACCACCATCATCCGTTCCAATTACGGCCTGCCCGGCAATACCGGCTTCTACGAGCTTTCGATGAAGCTTTGGGAGCGGATGGAGCAGGACCTCAACTATAACGCGATGGTCAGCCAGCGCGGCGTCCTCAACCTCTATCATTCCGATGCGCAGCGCGACGCTTATGCGCGGCGCGGCAACACCATGCGCATCAATGGCATCGATGCCGAACTGCTCGACCAGGCGGCGCTGAAGAAGATGCTGCCGTTCCTGAATTTCGACCATGCGCGCTTTCCCGTGCAGGGCGGCCTCCTGCAGCGCCGCGGCGGCACCGCGCGGCATGACGCGGTGGTCTGGGGCTATGCCCATGCGGCGAGCGAACTCGGCGTCGACATCATCCAGAACTGCGAGGTCACCGGCTTTGTCCGGGACGGCAACGGCAAGGTGACTGGCGTCGAGACGTCGCGCGGCAAGATCGGCGCCGGCAAGGTCGGCATGGCAGTCGCCGGGTCATCGTCGCGTGTCGCAGCGATGGCGGGCATGCGCCTGCCGATCGAAAGCCATGTGCTGCAAGCTTTCGTCTCGGAGGCGATCAAGCCGCTCATCCCCGGCGTCATGACCTTCGGCGCCGGGCATTTCTATGTCAGCCAGTCGGACAAGGGCGGGCTGGTCTTCGGCGGCGACATCGACGGCTACAATTCCTACGCCCAGCGCGGCAATCTGCCTGTCATGGAGGATGTCTGCGAAGGCGGCATGGCGCTGATCCCGATGATCGGCCGGGTACGGCTTCTGCGCCAATGGGGCGGCATCATGGACATGTCGATGGATGGCTCGCCGATCATCGACAAGACGCCGGTCGATGGGCTCTACCTCAACGCCGGCTGGTGTTATGGCGGCTTCAAGGCGACGCCCGGTTCCGGCTTGGTCTTTGCCCATCTTCTGGCGCGTGACGAAACGCACAAGGAGGCGGCGCTGTTTCGGCTCGACCGCTTCCAGCGCGGCGCCATGATCGACGAAAAGGGCCAAGGCGCCCAACCGAACCTGCATTGAGGCGGCCGGAACAAGATGCGTATCACCTGTCCTTTCTGCGGCGAACGCGAACTCGGCGAGTTCAGCTATCTCGGCGATGCCAAGCCTGTACGGCCGGCGGCGGATGCCGGCGAAGATGCCGTCTACGACTATGTCTATCTGCGCGACAACATCGCCGGCGTGATGGCAGAGAACTGGTATCACGGCGGTGGCTGCCGGGCCTGGCTGAAGGTCACCCGCAACACGCTGACGCACGAGATCTCGGCGGTGGAACCGGCGGCGGGGGCTGGTGCGAGCCAGGTGGAGACATGAGCTATTCTGTCGAGACCACAGCCGTCGCGAAAAGCGCCAGCCCCCTACCTCCCCCTTGTGGGGAGGTCGGACCGCAGGTCCGGGTGGGGGTCGGTGCCGCGGGCCCCCCCCCCCGCGGGGGGGCGCCCCCCCCCCCCACCGGGGGGGGGGGGGGGGGGGGCCGGCGACGGCCGGGCCCCCGAAGGGGGAACGG